>JAUYEK010000389.1 GCA_030691435.1 Sulfuricella sp.
TTACTCAGATCAAGAGCGTGATCGGCACCATTGAGTCTCACCGTGCTTGTGTGCGCGGTCTGGGTTTGAAACGCATTGGTCATACGGTTGAAGTTGAAGATACGCCATCGGTTCGTGGCATGATCAACACCGTTTACTATCTGGTGAAGTGCGAGGGCTAAATGCAACTGAATACTATCAAGCCTGCCGATGGCAGCAAAAAAGCAGCGAAGCGAGTCGGTCGCGGCATTGGCTCTGGCAGTGGAAAAACCTGCGGTCGCGGGCATAAGGGTCAGAAATCGCGTTCCGGTGGCTTCCACAAAGTGGGTTTTGAAGGCGGTCAAATGCCTTTGCAGCGTCGCCTGCCCAAGCGTGGCTTCGTTTCCCTGGCCAAGGTCCGCGGCGAAACCGCCGAAGTGCGCCTGTCGGAAATCAACAATCTGCCGGTAGACACGATCGATCTGTTGGTGCTGAAGCAAGCCAACGTTATTCCGGGTTCCGCGCTGAGCGTTAAGGTGTTTTTGTCCGGTGAAGTTACGCGTGCTGTGACTCTGCAGGGTCTGCTCGTCACCAAGGGTGCACGTGCAGCGATTGAAGCCGCTGGCGGCAAGATCGCGGAATAGGGCAGACCTTGGCTATTGCAAGTAATTCGCTGCTCAGCGCGGCTGGGGCAGGCAAGTTCGGTGATCTGAAGAAGCGCTTGCTTTTCGTCCTGGCTGCCTTGGTCGTTTATCGCATCGGTACCTTTATTCCCGTGCCCGGGATTGATCCGATGGCACTGGAATCGCTCTTCAAGTCCCAATCGGGCGGCATACTCGGCATGTTCAACATGTTTTCGGGCGGCGCGTTGTCGCGCTTCAGTGTTTTCGCGCTGGGTATCATGCCGTACATTTCGGCCTCGATTATCATGCAGTTGATGACGGTCGTGTCGCCTCAGTTGGAGCAGCTGAAGAAGGAAGGCGAAAGCGGGCGCAAGAAAATTACCCAGTACACCCGTTATGGCACGGTGTTTCTGGCCCTGTTTCAGGGTTTGGGTATTTCCATCGCGCTGGAGTCGCAGGCCGGACTGGTGATAGACCCCGGCCTGCTGTTCCGTCTCACGGCGGTGGCAACGCTGGTGTCCGGAACGATGTTCCTGATGTGGCTGGGTGAGCAGATCACCGAGCGCGGCATCGGCAACGGTAGTTCGCTGATTATTTTTGCCGGTATCGCGGCAGGCTTGCCGAGTGCGATCGGCGGCACGCTGGAGCTGACCCGGACTGGAGCCTTCTCCATACCGCTGGTGATACTGCTGTTTGTCGGTGCGGCTGTTGTAACGGCCTTCGTGGTATTCGTTGAACGCGGCCAGCGCAAGATCTTGGTGAATTACGCCAAGCGCCAGGTGGGCAACAAGATTTATGGCGGCCAGAGCTCGCATCTGCCGTTGAAGCTGAATATGTCGGGCGTGATCCCGCCGATTTTTGCCTCCAGCATCATCCTGTTTCCCGCGACGCTGGCAGGCTGGTTCGGCAGCAGCGAGGGGATGAACTGGCTGAAGGATATCGGCTCCAGCCTGTCGCCCGGCCAGCCGTTGTATGTGATGCTGTATGCGCTTGCGATTGTGTTCTTCTGCTTCTTCTATACGGCGTTGGTGTTCAACCCGAAGGAGACTGCGGATAACCTGAAAAAGAGCGGCGCATTCGTGCCGGGTATCCGGCCGGGCGACCAGACGGCACGTTATATCGACAAGATCATGTCTCGGCTGACCCTGTCGGGCGCGGTGTACATCACGGCGGTATGTTTGCTGCCCGAGTTTTTGATCGTGAAGTGGAATGTGCCGTTTTACTTCGGCGGCACCTCGCTGTTGATTATCGTGGTGGTGACGATGGATTTTATGGCTCAGGTTCAGTCCTATCTGATGTCGCATCAATACGAGAGTTTGCTCAAAAAAGCGAGCTTCAAGGGCGGGATGGTCGGCCGCTAAGCATGTTGATAACAGGATAGAAATGTCGAAGGAAGAAACGATTGAAATGCAGGGGGAGATTCTTGAAACCCTCCCCAATGCAACCTTCCGAGTGAAATTGGAAAACGGCCACGTGGTACTTGGCCATATCTCCGGGAAAATGCGTATGCACTATATCCGCATTTTGCCGGGTGATAAGGTGACTGTAGAACTCACCCCTTATGATTTATCCCGGGCACGGATCACTTTCCGCGCCAAGTAACAAAGCTTTATCAGGAGAAAACGATGAGAGTCCGAGCCTCGATTAAACGGCTGTGCCGCCACTGCAAAATGGTTAAACGCCATGGCGTGCTGCGCGTCATTTGTTCAGATCCTCGCCATAAACAACGTCAAGGTTGATTGTGCCGCGCGGAACTGTTAAAATTTCCGACTTTTTCTAAATCAGTCATTTGCTGGGAGTAAGTGCATGGCCCGCATCGCTGGGGTAAATATCCCGAACCATCAACACACCGTTATCGCGTTAACTGCGATTTACGGCATTGGCCGTACCCGCGCGCAGAAAATTTGTGCGACGGCAGGCATCACACCCTCGACCAAGATCAAGGATCTTAGCGACAGCGAGATGGAAAAGCTGCGCGACGAGGTGGGCAAGGTTACGGTTGAAGGTGACTTGCGCCGTGAAGTTTCCATGAACATCAAGCGATTGATGGATCTTGGTTGCTATCGTGGCGTGCGTCATCGTCGCGGTTTGCCGGTTCGCGGCCAGCGCACTCGCACCAATGCCCGCACTCGCAAAGGTCCACGCAAAGCTGTTCGTGCAACCAAATAATTGGTTGCCACACGAGGAATAAATCATGGCTAAGACAAACGTCCGGGTACGCAAAAAAGTTAAAAAGAATGTGGCTGAAGGAATTGCCCACGTTCACGCGTCCTTCAATAACACCATCATCACCATTACCGATCGTCAGGGCAATGCCTTGAGCTGGGCAACATCGGGTGGTGCCGGTTTCCGCGGTTCGCGCAAGAGCACGCCGTTTGCTGCGCAGGTTGCGGCTGAGGCTGCAGGCAAAGCAGCTCAGGAATACGGGGTGAAGAACCTTGAAGTCAGAATCAAAGGACCTGGGCCAGGGCGCGAGTCAGCTGTGCGCGCACTGAATGGGGTCGGCTTCAAGATTACTTCCATTGCCGACGTAACCCCCGTTCCCCATAACGGTTGCCGTCCGTCCAAAAAGCGTCGTATCTAACAGCAGCGCCGCATCTAACCGCAGCGCGTTAATATTTAGCAGGAGAGAAACCTTGGCTGTCAATCTTGATCCCAAATGCCGCCAGTGCCGCCGCGAAGGCGAAAAACTGTTTCTGAAAGGCGAGAAGTGCTTTACCGATAAGTGTGGCATTGAACGCCGCAGCTACGCGCCAGGCCAGCATGGTCAGAAACAGGTGCGCTTGTCGGACTACGGCGTGCAATTGCGCGAGAATCAGAAAGTGCGTCGTATTTATGGCTTGCTGGAGCGTCAGTTCCGCGGCTACTATGCAATTGCTGACCGCAGCAAGGGTGTGACCGGCGAGAGCCTGCTGCAACTTCTGGAATGCCGTCTGGACAACGTAGTTCATCGCATGGGCTTCGGCGTGTCCCGCCGCGAGTCGCGCCAGATCGTGCGTCACAACGGAATTTTGGTAAACGGTCGCCGCGTGAATATCCCGTCTTACCAGGTCAAGGCTGGCGACGTTGTTGAAGTTGCCGATAAGTCGAAGGCTCAGCTGCGTATCAAGGCTGCGGTCGAAGCTGCCGAGCAGCGCGGTTTCCCGGAATGGATCGAAGTGGATGTGAAGGCGCTGAAGGGCGTGTATAAAGCCAAGCCACAGCGTACCGAGTTGCCCTCAACCATCAACGAGCATCTCGTGGTTGAGTTGTACTCGAAGTAATCACTGAACCATTTTTAAATAGAGGATCCAGCATGCAAAGCAGTGCTACCGAACTTCTGAAGCCACGTGTTGTAGATGTTGAGGCTGTGTCGCCCGTTCGCGCCCGTATTTCCATGGAGCCGTTCGAACGTGGCTACGGCCATACGCTGGGCAACGCCCTGCGCCGCATTTTGCTGTCTTCGATGCCCGGCTATGCCATCACCCAGGTCAAGATCGAGGGTGTGGTGCACGAGTATTCGACCATCGAAGGCGTGCAGGAAGACGTAGTCGACATCCTGCTCAATCTTAAAGGCATCGCACTGAAGCTGCACAACCGCTCCGAAGCTACCCTGATTCTGTCGAAAAAGGGTGAAGGCGTGGTGACGGCGGCTGACATCGAAACCGGTCACGATGCAGAGATCGTCAACCCCGATCATGTGATTGCTCACATTACCAAGGGTGGCAAGCTCGACATGGAAATCAAAATCGAGCAGGGCCGTGGCTATCAGCCCGTCACTGCACGCCGTGTCGCCGAAGATGAGCGCAGCATCGGCACGATCCTGCTGGATGCTTCATTCAGCCCGGTGCGCCGTGTCAGTTACGCAGTCGAAAGCGCCCGTGTCGAGCAGCGTACTGACCTGGACAAGCTGGTAGTCGACATCGAAACCAATGGCGTGGTCGATCCCGAAGAGGCGATTCGTTATGCGGCGCGCATCCTGGTTGATCAACTGTCCGTGTTTGCCGAGCTGAAAGGCACGCCAGCCGAGATCGAGGCGCCCCGCGCACCGCAGGTTGATCCGATTCTGCTGCGTCCGGTGGACGATCTTGAACTCACCGTGCGTTCTGCCAATTGCCTGAAGGCGGAAAACATTTATTACATCGGTGATCTGATCCAGCGCACCGAGAACGAGTTGCTGAAGACCCCTAATCTGGGACGCAAGTCGCTGAACGAAATCAAGGATGTACTCGCCTCCAAGGGCCTGACTTTGGGCATGAAGCTGGAAAACTGGCCGCCTGTCGGTCTGGGTGAGCGTGCATAAAGTTAGTTCGTGGAATACGAAATAAGGGAAGGATAGATCATGCGTCACCGTTTAGGACTTAGAAAACTCAATCGCACCAGCAGTCACCGTCTGGCGATGCTGCGCAACATGACCAACTCGCTGTTGCGTCACGAAGCCATCACCACCACGCTGCCCAAGGCGAAAGAACTGCGCCGTGTCGCCGAGCCGATGATCACGCTGGGCAAGAAACCGTCGCTGGCCAACCGCCGCATGGCCTTCGACCGCCTGCGCGACCGCGAAATGGTCGTCAAGCTGTTCGACACGCTCGGCCCGCGCTACCAGAACCGCAATGGCGGCTACCTGCGCATCCTCAAGTGCGGCTTCCGTCAGGGCGACAATGCTCCGATGGCGATCGTTGAGCTGATGGATCGCCCTGCTGCTGATACTGAGGCCGTAAGCGCCTAACCGCGTTCTCCGCATCACACAAAAAGCCAGGTTCTTACCTGGCTTTTTTTATTCCCGTCTGCCCTATGCGAGCAGCCCGGCCAGATACCGCCCGGTGAAACTTTCCGGCGTCTCCGCGACCTGCTCCGGGGTTCCCGCGGCAATGATCTGCTCGCCGCCCACGCCGCCTTCCGGGCCGAGATCGACGACCCAGTCGGCAGTCTTGATCACGTCCAGGTTATGCTCGATCACCACCACGGTGTTGCCGCTGTCGCGCAGCCGGTGCAGTACCTTCAGGAGCAACTCGATGTCGTGGTAATGCAGGCCAGTGGTAGGCTCGTCCAGGATGTACAGGGTGCGACCGGTGTCGCGCTTGCTTAGCTCCAGAGACAGCTTAACCCGCTGCGCCTCGCCGCCGGACAGGGTGGTCGCGCTCTGACCCAGGGTGATGTAGCCCAGCCCGACATCGAGCAGCGTGGAGAGCTTTCTGGCCACCACCGGCACCGGGCTGAAGAATTCGTGCGCCTGTTCCACCGTCATCGCCAATATTTCGTGGATGTTCTTGCCCTTGTACTGGATTTCCAGGGTCTCGCGGTTGTAGCGCTTGCCGTGGCAGACATCGCAGGGCACGTAGATGTCGGGCAGGAAGTGCATTTCCACCTTGATCACGCCATCGCCTTCGCAGGCCTCGCAGCGACCGACCTTGACGTTGAAGGAGAAGCGCCCAGGCCCGTAGCCGCGCTCGCGTGACTGCGGCACGCCGGCGTAAAGCTCGCGGATGGGCGTGAACAGGCCGGTGTATGTGGCTGGATTGGAA
>JAUYEK010000401.1 GCA_030691435.1 Sulfuricella sp.
GGATTTCCCGTGCCACGATGGCCGGGACGAAGCCCTGGGCGAGGTGGCCGAGCTTGTCGTAGTTGTTGCGCTGCCAGCCAAAATAATCCCCGAGCGGGTCGAGCAGGGGCGTTTCGGCATAAGTGTAATGCCCGCCGATCATCAGGATCAGGCAGTGAACCAGGATCAGGAAATAGGCCAGTGGCGTGAAGGGGAAGCGGCGGCGCGTGGCCGCCAGCAGCACGAAGGCGATCATCGCCGGCAGGACTTCGAGCAGCCAGGTGAGGGCATCCCTGGGGTGGATGCCCGACCAGATCAGGGTGGCGAAATAGACCATGACCCAGAGCGCGGCCATGGCGGGAACGGGTTTATTCAGGCCGGTCAACGCTGTCCCACGGTTCCAGCTTGTACTTCGGCGGCTTGCTCATCAGGTAGAGCACGATGCCGCAGCTGAGGAAGAACAGGGTGGTGGCGAGCAGGCTGGCGGTGCTGACGGCGCTGCCGCCGCGCGTGACCAGGAAATAAAGGAAGATCACCAGACTGATAGCCATGCTGACGAATGAGGCGACGGCGAAGCCGAAGGCGATTTTTCTGCCGGTGTTGCGAGGAGTCATTGGGGTTCCCTGGTTGGGTTGATCGGTGGGTTCAGGCGTCATAGTCGACCACGCGGCGCTCGGCGCGGACCGACTTCACGAATGGGACGACCTCGGCATGGGCGGGGTGAGCCTGGTAAGCGTCGAGCGCCTGGCGGCTCTCGAATTCGGAATATAGTACCACGTCGGAGGATTCGGCTTCCCGGCTGAAATCGATGCCGACTTCCAGTTTGAGCAGGCCGGAAATCCGGCCATTCAGCCCTTCCAGCAGCTGTTTCAGCTTGAGCGCGTTGCCGGTTTTGTCACCAGCGGTTTCATCGAGCCGCCACATGACGATGTGTTTGATCATTTCGGCTTTTCCAGTATTTCAACTAAACATACGGGGCAATGCCCGTTGCTTATTGCGCAGGCCGGGAATTGCCCTCTCCCCAACCCTCTCCCGCAGGCGGGCGAGGGGGCAATGGTGAAGGGCGCTGGTTTTGATTGGGCTATTTTGCGGTGAGTATGGTCAGCGTCGCCTGCAGCGCTTCCGCCACTTCGCGACCGAGAGCGGTGAGGTAGCCGCCGTCGGCCAGGGTGACCAGTTTCTTGTCGTGCAGCCGCTGCACTGCGGCGATCACCGAGGGCGCGGCGTCTTTGTGTACCTTGATGCCTTCCTGCATGGTGTCGAGATCGTAGTGGGCGAGGAAGTTCAGTTCCTCCACGAGGTCGGGGGTCAGTTTTGGAGGTTGGGTCAGCATGGTGTGCCTTTCTTGGAGGTTTATGGCTATTGTGGCACGGAAACAGGCTCTGCTGCATCCGGCCCGACTTCTTTTTTCACCTTGCGGTTCGATCCGGCCACCATGTCGTACACGAACAGGCGGCAATCCAGTGCGCCGTTGAAAAGCGGAATGCGGCGCGACACGGAAAGCCGGATCAGTTTGGCCAGGCGCATGTCCGCGCTGAGGAAGCAGGCGCGCCAGCCGCCGAATTTCTGCTTGAGCAGGTCGCCGATCCTGGGGTAGAGCTGCGCCATTTCTTCCTGTTCGCCGATGCGCACGGCGTAGGGCGAGTTGGCGACCAGTACGCCGGTCGATGCGGGCGGTGCGACGTCGAGCAGGTTGATCTGCTTCAGGGTCACCACTTCGTCCAGCCCGGCGGCCGCCAGATTGGCGCGCGCCGCCATCAGCACGGTGCTGGAAACGTCGCTGCCGTAGATCGGCAATGGCGTTTTCGGCAGTTCTGCCGCCGCCGCATCCTGGCAAATGGCATCCCATGCCGCGGCGTCGAAATTTTTCATGTGCTCGAAAGCGAACCCGCGTTCCGCGCCGGGCGCGATATTGAGCGCCATCTGGGCGGCCTCGATGAGGAAGGTGCCGCTGC
>JAUYEK010000411.1 GCA_030691435.1 Sulfuricella sp.
CTTATAAACTACTTTTAGCCACAGATTAACACGGATTAACACAGATAAAACAATGTGTTGTTGAATATTGGCCATTCACCTGAAAGGTGCGCAGGATGAAAAAGGTAATTCATTGATAATCCGTGTTAATCCGTGGCCGAACTGCTTTTATAGGTTCATTCGATGCTGGCGACGCACAGCGACTGATCGTCCGAGATTCTGCCCATGATATTCCCCAGCGTGTAGGCGATCAACTGGGGGTGCTGGTGGAACAGGCCGGGGAAGTTGGAAATATCCCAATTCCGGCGGATGCCGTCGCTGGCGGAGATCATCAGGCAGCGCTTGCCGAAAGCGAAACGAAACTGCGCCGGGTTCTTGTGCTCCTTGCCCAGTACGCCGGGCGAGAAGGACAGGTTGTGCATTTCCTCGTCGTCCATGACGCGGGCGTGCATGTCGCCGACACCGAGGATGTTCAGCGCTTTGCCGGTCAGGCCGAGCTCGCCGATAATCGCGACCGCGCCGCGCGTGCCCTTGAGCTGCCGGTCCACCGCGGCCAGCACCGAGTCCGGCGTGTCGCAATGGGAGAGGTGAGAGGCGAGATTGGCGGTGGCCGCCTGGGCCTGTTCGCCATGGCCCAGCCCGTCGAGATGCAGCCAGCGCAGGGTGTCGCCGGTTTTCTGGAAATAGATGCGGTCGCCGTTGTAGCGATCATCCGACAGGGAGCGGGAGAACAGGCCGATTTCCAGCGCGGTCGAGCAGTCTCTGCCGCCGCTCGTGCCTGTGTCGTAACCGTTTTTCTTGCCGCCGGGGCGGAAGCGCGCGAGAAAAACGGTTCCGCTCCATTTTTTCGATTTGCCGGAAGCGTCCTGCTGGGTGTAGATATACGATTCATCGCTGAGGCGGCGGATGCTGCCTAGTCCCTTGCCCAGCGTGTTTGCGCTCGAATAGCCGTCTTCCTCGGCCTGGGAAAGGTTGGCGATGCCCGGGCCGTAATCCAGCGCGAGAATGTCCAGCACCGGCCCCGGCTGCTGCCAGACCTGGATCAGGCCGCGCCCGCCGGCGTGCTTGACCTGGTTGCTGACCAGTTCCGAGGCGACCAGCAGCATGTTCTCCCGTTTCTGGTCGGAAAGGCCGAGGCGCTGGGCGATCGCCGACAGCTTCGAGCGCAGCAGGATGAGCGCGCTTTCATTTTGCACCGGGCTGTTGTACAGCAGCTTGCAGTCTGTGGCGCTGTCGAAAATCTTAGTCATGGTCGGGGTTGGCTATTTGCCCTAAAGGACTCCGATCCGCTACGAGCTGAAGCTCGTGCGGACTCGTATGAGGGCAGGGAAACCGGCAGTTGCTGCTGTCCGGCAATGGGCAGAGTTCGACCACGGCCCGGCCGCGACCGGAATTTTTCGCTTCGTACAATGCGTTGTCGGCGCGGCGGATAAATTCTTCCAGGCCGAGGCCGTCGGGGGTGTCCGGGTCGATGGTGCTGATGCCGATGCTGATTTTGTTTTCCATCAGGCGCAGCACTTGCATCGCCTTG
>JAUYEK010000430.1 GCA_030691435.1 Sulfuricella sp.
GGGCGGATGGCAATATTGGCCCATGCTTGCGCGAATGGGGGTACGCGAAATCAACCTAAAAACGGCGATTGCATCCGCAGATTACGCAGATTTCCACAGATTTTCAGAATGTTATCGATTTTTCGTGTCTCTCCCAATGGGTGAGCCGGAGGTTTTTCGCAACCAAATGATTTATCTGCGTTAATCTGTGTAATCTGCGGACAACTGCTTTTTCTAGGATCAATCTTCTTCGATGGCGAACAGGCGCCGGTATTCCCGGATGGCGTAGCGATCGGTCATGCCGGCGATGTAGTCGGCGATGGCGCGGGGTTTGTCGAGCTCGGCCTTTTCCTGGAATTGCGGCGGCAGAAGGCGAGCGTCGTCGAGAAAAGCCTGGAACAGTTCGCGGATGATGCGCCGTGCCTTGCTGCTCATGCGCATGACCTGGAAATGGCGATAAAGCCGGGCGCGCAGGAACCGCTTCAATTCCTGTTGCTCCTCCCGTATCGATGGGCTGAAGGCGATCAGGGGCGGCGCTTCACGCACGTCATCAATGGATTCGGGGGCGGCGGTTGCGATGTTTTGCGTGCTTTGGCCGATCAGGTCCAGTGCCAGGGTATTGATCATGCGGCGTACAGTTTCATGGATCAGGCGCCGGTCGGCCAGGTCGGGATAAAGGTCGCGCACTATTTTGAGGTGGCGGGCGAAAAGGCTGGCTTCGGCCAGCTGTTCCAAAGTAATCAGGCCGGAGCGCAGGCCGTCGTCGACGTCGTGGTTGTTGTAGGCGATTTCGTCGGCGAGATTGGCCACCTGGGCTTCCAGGGAGGGGCGTTTGTCGTGCAGGAAGCGTTCGCCCACTTCGCTCAGCGTGGCGGCGTTTTGCGGGGAGCAGTGCTTGAGGATGCCCTCGCGGGTTTCGAAGGTCAGGTTAAGGCCGTCGAATTCGGCGTAGCGCTCCTCCAGCATATCCACGACGCGCAGGGACTGGAGGTTGTGCTCGAAGCCGCCGTAGTCCTTCATGCAGCCGTTGAGTTCATCCTGGCCGGCGTGGCCGAAAGGGGTATGGCCGAGATCGTGGGCCAGCGCGATGGCTTCCACCAGATCCTCGTCGAGGCGCAGATTGCGGGCGATGGTTCGTCCGATTTGCGCCACTTCCAGGCTGTGCGTCAGTCGCGTGCGAAACAGGTCGCCTTCGTGGTTGACGAACACCTGGGTCTTGTATTCGAGACGGCGAAAGGCAGTGGAGTGAATGATGCGGTCGCGGTCGCGCTGAAATTCGCTGCGACCGCCGGGCGCCGATTCAGGGAAGCGGCGACCGCGCGAGGTTGCCGACAAGGCCGCGTAGGGGGCGAGGTTCTCAGGCATTGCGTGTCGTTTCAACCCGGATTATCCATTGGAATGTTCGTGCCTGTAGGAGCGCCGCCCTCGGCGCGAATGCGGCCGCAAATCGCGGCCAACCCCCATCCCAACCTTCCCCCGCTTGCGGGGGAAGGGACGATCGCCCTCTCCCCCTTTGGGGGAGAGTTGGAGAGAGGGCTGGCGCCGCTCCTACAGCGGTGTTTTGGCTCTACTGGATTATCTGGGTTCAAGCAGGGTTTCCCGTAGCGCCTGTTCCGTGACGTCGGCGGTGATAACCGCTGTGCCGATCGTTTTTAGCAGCACGAAGCGCATTCTGCCGTTTTCCACTTTCTTGTCTACCGCCATGTGCTCCAGATAGGTGTCCACCCCGAGATCGGGCGCGCTGACCGGTAGCCTGGCCCGTTCGAACAGCGCACGGATGCGGCCCACCTCGGCTTCACTGACCCAGCCTAGCCGCTGTGACAGGGTTGCCGCCAGCATGGTGCCGGCGGCAACGGCCTCGCCGTGGAGCCAGTTGCCGTAACCCATCCCGGCTTCTATGGCGTGACCGAAGGTGTGCCCCAGATTGAGCAGGGCGCGGACGCCGCCTTCGTGTTCATCCGCGATGACCACTTCCGCCTTGTTTTCGCAGGAACGCTTGATGGCATAAGCCAGCGCCTCGGGGTCGCGCGCCAGCAGCTTGCCCATGTTTTGCTCCAGCCACTCGAAAAAAGGCAGGTCGCGGATCAGGCCGTATTTGATCACTTCGGCCAGTCCGGCGGAGAGCTGGCGGTCGTCCAGGGTGTTGAGGGTCGACGTGTCGGCCAGCACCAGCTTGGGCTGGTAGAAGGCGCCGACCATGTTTTTCCCCCGCGGGTGGTTGATGCCGGTTTTCCCGCCCACCGAGGAATCCACCTGTGCCAGCAGAGTGGTCGGAATCTGGATGAAAGGGACGCCACGCAGGTAGGTGGCGGCGGCAAATCCGGTGAGATCGCCGATGACGCCCCCGCCCAGGGCGATCAGGGTGGTCTTGCGCTCGCAATGGTGGGTCAGGAGGGCGTCGTAGATCAAATTCAGCGTATCCGAGTTTTTGTATTCCTCCCCATCGGGCAGGATGATAGTCACGACATCCACGCCTTCCGCCTCCAGCGGTTTGCTCAGCGCATCCAGATACAGCGGCGCGACGGTGGTGTTGGTGACGATGGCAACCTGCTTGCGGGCCAGATGAGGCAGTATCAGTTCGGGGCGCGCTAGCAGGGCGGTGCCGATGTGTATCGGGTAGGCGCGCTCGTTTAAATCTACGGTCAGGGTTTGCATGGGCTATGGCTATATTTTATTTCAGTCAGTTTTTGAGGCGCCAGCGTTGCGTTGTTTCAGCTGTTCTTCGATCTGGTGAACCAGCGCATGGACGCTTTGTGCTCCCGAGTCCACAATGATGTCCGCGATTTCACAGTACAAGGGGTCGCGTTGGGCAAAAAGTTCTTTCAGTTTAGCCTTTGGATCGGCAGTCTGCAGCAGGGGACGGTTTTTGTCGTGACGGGTGCGTTGCCACAGGTCTTCCACCTTTGCGCGCAGGTAGATCACCGTGCCGTTGCGGCGGAGGTTGTCGCGGTTTTGGGAGCTTAATATCGCGCCGCCCCCGGTCGCCAGCACGATGTTTCTTTGTCCGGTCAGTTCCTCGATAACCGCGGCTTCGCGGGTTCGGAAACCGACCTCTCCTTCCAGTTCGAAAATCAGGGGAATATTGACCCCGGTGCGTTTTTCGATTTCATGGTCGGAGTCGACAAATGGCCTGTTGAGGTGCCTGGCGATCAGCTTGCCTACCGTGGTTTTGCCTGCGCCCATCAGCCCGACTAAAAAAATATTGCCTGTCACTCGTTCCCTTTAAGGGTAGTCATCGTGACAGGCATTTTAGCGGAAAATCAGAAAGGTAGGGTGCAATAAGCGGAGCGCATTGCATCGCATGTTGCTCGAATACGGCGCAATGCGCTCCGCTTATTGACGCCCTACGCCTTGCTTTTTAGGTTAACGTAGGTTCAGGCTTTCCTTCAATATCCTGGGTGTGACGAAGATCAGCAACTCGGATTTGTCGTCCCTAATGCCTTTGCTCCTGAACAGGAATCCCAATACAGGTACATCCCCCAACAATGGGACTTTGGTCACCGTGTCGTCCTGAGTCTGTTGATAGATTCCTCCAATCACGACGGTGCCGCCATTTTCAACCTCCACTATGGTGGAGATTTGTTTGGTGCTGATTGGCGGAATGTTGCCGGTCGCCGCAGATGCCGGAAGAGCGCTGTCCTTGTTGACCTTGATGTCCATCACGATATTGTCGTTCGGTCTGATCTGCGGCGTCACTTTCAGGCTCAATACGGCCTTTTTGAAGGCAGTGGTGGTCGCGCCGCTGCTGGAGGCTTGCTGATAGGGGATTTCGGTTCCCGATTCGATGGTCGCTTCCTTCTTGTCGGCCGTAAGCACGCGCGGGTTAGAGATGATCTTGCCTTTTCCATCGGCCTGCAGCGCGCTGAGTTCCAGGTTCAGGAATCTTGTGGCGTTCGCCTGAAACAACACCGCCGAAATAACCCCTGCGGCCCCGACGACCGGCATGTTTACATTCATGCTATCCCTGAGAAAATCGGGAACAGTTGCAGTCTGACCCGTATGGAATCCGGTATCTGAGAGGTTTCCCCCAATCTTAGCTCTTTGATTGGTGCCAGCAATCGCACCGCCATCATGAAACCCGAGCCGGACACCCAAATTTCTGCTGAAGGTGTCAGATGCCTCCACGATGCGGGATTCGATCATGACTTGCCTCACCGGCACATCGATTTGATTGATCCTTTTCCTGATTTCTTCCAGTATGGATGGGGTGTCCTGGACAAACAGGATATTCGTATGCGCGTCAAAAACTACGCTGCCGCGCTTGGAAAGGATTTTCTGTAGGTCTTTTTGGATATCAGCGGCTTTCTGGTATTTTATCTGGAAACTTTCCGTCCGCAACGGCTCCACTTCGGAGATCTGCTGCTTTGCTTCCAGCTCCAGTCTTTCCTTGGTAGTGAGCTCCTCGCTGGGGGCAATCATGATGACATTGCCGGATGTGCGCATGCTTAATCCCGATTGCTTGAGGGTAATATCCAGGGCCTGATCCCAGGGCACGTCCTTCAGACGCAGGGTGGTGGAGCTTCTGACGGAATCGCTGATAACGACATTCATTTCGGCGAAATCGGCAAGGACCGCAAGCAAGGTGCGGGTTTCAATGTTCTGGAAATCGAGGGAAAGCTTCTCGCCGATGTAACCGGTCTTGGTTCCCTGTACCAGTTTGCTGGGGTCTTCAACAATCGGTTTGATGTCCAGAATGAACTGGCGGTCGGTTTGATAGGCGGAGTGTTCCCACAGCCCCTTGGGTTCGATCACTATGCGCGCATTGTTGCCATGACCAAACGTACTTACCGTTTGTACCGGCGTGCCGAAATCCACCACATCGAGCTTGCGCTCCAGGTTGCGTGGGAGGGTGGCATTGATAAATTCCACGATGATGGTTTTGCCTTCGGTACGGATATCAATGCCGGTATTGGTATCGGAAAGGTCGACAACGACCCGGCCTTCACCGCCTTTGCCGCGGCGGAAGTCGATGTCTCGCAGGGCATGTTTTTGTGCGCCGGGGAGCGCTTCGGCAAATTTCGCGCTCATGTTTGATGTCACTCCGGTGGCTTCGGTACCCTGCAGAGTGATCAAAAGGGTGTTTCCGGCAATCCTGGTTTCATAGCCGGCGGGCTTGGCCAGGTTGATGACCAGCCGGGTGCGGCTACCTGCCTGAACAATATTCAGGTTACGCAACACGCCTTCGCCGACATCGATACTGTTTTTCCCCAATGCGTTGGCCGTATCCGGGAGATCCAGCGCAATTCGCGGTGGATTGTTGACGGTAAACCCGGCAGGCGGGTTTTTCAGGGCATGCTTCAGCTTCAGGGTGATCAAAAATTTGCCACCTTGAAGGGCGGAATAGTCCACGCTTTCGATGCTGTTCTGTGGCGTCTGGGGGGCTTCTGGATTGGCGCCGTTCGGCTCGACAGCGGCGTGGCCGTTGGCAAGAAACAGGGCGATCAGGCAGGCGGCCTGGAGAAAACAGTGAATCGTCGATTTGATCATGTTCATGGCGGCCTCTTCTTTACTTTTGGCCTGGCGCGCTGGCCAGGTTAATACTGGTGTTTTGCTCGATCCAATTTCCGGTGCTGTCCTGAACAATTTCCGTCATGACGATTTCGCTATCCGTGATTTTAGTGATCATGCCGAAATTTTGCCCCATGTGCTCACCGATTTTGACCCTGTGCAGAGTGCCATCAGAGGTTCTTATCAGGCCATATCTGACCTTGTTTTGTTCCAGAAAGCCGACCATCTTCAGGTTTTCAAGCGGATATTTCTCCAGTTCTTCCTTGTTGCGCTTGAGATCGGGCTGGAGTCCGCCGCCTTGGCCCGGTTGTAATTTGCGCGGCTTGAAAGGGTCGGGCAAGTCGAAAGCATTGTAGGCAAAGGATTCATAAGGCTTGATTTCCGGCAAGGGCTCAATCTTGCCACGCAGCCCTTCCCCGGACTCGTTGACGAATTGCTTCAAATCATCCAGGCCATCCCCGCCGCAGGCCGAAAGACCTAGGCTGGCCATAATAATTAAAAAAAGGTGGGCGGGCCTCACTTCTTGGCCTCCTTGGCAGATTTTCTCTGCGCCGCTTTCTGCGCCGCGAGTTCGTTCTCATCAAGGTAACGGTAGGTTTTTGCAACGGCGCTCATGGTCAATGTCTGGCCGCTGGGGGTGATATTGATTTCGTTCAGGGTGACGATGCGCGGTAGCCGCGAGACATCGCTGGCAAAGGCGCCGAGGTCATGATAATTGCCGGTTACGCGAATGGAAATGGGCCGCTCGGCATAAAACTCGGATAAGGTTTCTCTGTCCGCGGGCCGAAACAGGTCAAATTCCAGTCCGCGCCCCAGGCCGGCTTGGTTGATGTCCGTCAGGAGCGCATCCATTTCAGCCTTGTTGGGCAGTTGTTTGATCAGCGCGCCGAAAGCCTGTTCCAGGTCTTTGAGCTGTCGGCGGTAGGTATCCAGGTTGACGGACTGTTTTTTCTTCGAGATAAAGGTTTCGCGAAGCTGGGATTCCTTTTCCTTGGCGATATCCAGGTCGGCAAGCTGGTTTTGCCAGTCGAACCAGTATCCGGCGAAAAGGATTAGTATGAACAGCCCGCATAGCGCAAGCGCTTTCGGAATTATTGGCCAGTTGCCAATATCCTTCGGGTTGAGTCTTTTGAAATCGTCCAGGTTCATGCTTTTTTATCCTTGGGTTTGGGCTTGGCGCTGCCCTCTCCCTTGCCCTTGTCGGCCTCTGGCGGGACAAGATTGACGTTCAAGGAAAACTCGCTGGCACGCAGGTTGTTTACTGTGGCAGCTTTGACCTCGATCAAATTTGGGGTCTGCAACCAAGGGGATTCTTCCAGGCTGCGCATCAATGTGGCCACCCTGGCATTGGATTGCGCATACCCTTGCAGGCTGATGCTATTGCCGCTTTGCTTGACTGCTTTGAGGTATACCCCGTCAGGCAATTGGCGTACCAGTTGATCGAGCAGATAGACGACTGCCGAGCGATTGCTCTGCAGGGTTTCCACCACCTGCTTGCGAGCCAGCATGGCTTGCGTTTGTTCCTTGAGCACTTTGATTTCCGCAATCTGGTCGTCGAGTTTTTTGATTTCCGTTTCCAGAAAATTATTACGCGCCCCCTGATTTTCTATCTGGGTGCCCAGAACGGTATGAACCATGAATACAATCAGCAAGCCCAGCACCGATGAGGCACCGGCCATAAAAGCAAACTCACGCTGGCGTGCGGCTCGTTTTTGCTCGCGATGGGGTAACAGGTTGATGCGGATCATGGATCGAACCTTCGCATGGCAAGGCCGCAGGCAATCAGTAATATCGGCGCGTCCTGCGCCAATTGGCGGGGTTTGACGCGTGAGGAGATCGCCATGTTGGCAAAAGGATTGGCAACGGAGGTGCGGACCTGGGTGCGTTGCGAAACGGCTTCGTCCGCGCCCGGGATCATGGCGCATCCGCCGGCCAGCAGAATATGGTCAACCCGGTTGAACTGGGTGGAAGAGAAGAAAAACTGCAATGCTCGCGTCACTTCCAGTGCGAGCGAGTCTAAAAAGGGTTGAAGTACTTCCGGCTCATAATTTTCCGGCAGGCCGCCGTTGCGTTTTGCAATTTCGGCTTCTTCCGCCGACAGGCTATACCGGCGCTGGATTTCCTGGGTCAGTTGATTTCCGCCAAAAGTTTGCTCGCGCATGTAAACCGACTGGTTGTTGAGCAGCACGTTGACATGCGTCATGGCGGAGCCGATGTCGATAACGGCAATGGTCTGATCCTTCCCGGCATTAGGCAGTTGCGGGGCAATCAGCTCGTAGGCGGTTTGGGTCGCGTAAGATTCTACGTCCATGACCAGCGCTTTTAGGCCGGCCGATTCGATAGCGGCGACCCTGTCCTCAACTTTTTCCTTGCGCGATGCGGCGATTAAAACCTCGGCTTCCTCCGGATTATTCGGAACGGGACCCAGCACTTGAAAATCCAGGTTGACCTCGTCCAGGGCGAAAGGAATATACTGGTTAGCCTCGCTTTCCACCTGCATCTCGAGTTCGTTTTCACTCAGTCCGGCGGCAACAATTATTTTTTTGGTGATGACGGCCGCTGCGGGTAAAGCCAGGGCAACGTTTTTGGTCCGCGTCCCCATTTGGCGCCAGGCGTGTTTAATGGCTTCCGCAACCGCTTCGAGATTTGCGATGTTGCCGTCCGCAACCGCATCTTTTGCCAGGGGCTCGATCGCATAGTGCTCGATACGGTACAAGCCTTTACCGGCATCGCTGAGCTCGACCATTTTGACGGACGAAGTGCTGACATCAACGCCGATGAGAGGCGGAGACTTTGCCTGCAGGAAATCGAGATTCAAATTGAAGTCGAGCCGCAACGAATTTCCTTTTCAATATTGCCCGGTTATGTGCATTACGTATAATTTACATTAAATGCTAGCAACAAGTGCTGAGCATGTAAAGTATTTTTTTGGCATTTCTTTTGTCGAGCCAGTGCGCCTATAATCCCCCCCTTAAGTGATTTATGTCAATTGGCTCGGATATTAAATTAAGGTAAGAAAGAGTTTGATGAGCTCACGTTGGTGGCGATATCCGCTGTTGGTCTTTTTGACTTTAGGCTTTATTTTTTCTGCCGCGATCATGCTGGCGGGAATTCTGGCCTACCCTGATCTCCCTTCGCTGGAAGCGCTGACCGATTACCGGCCCAAAATCCCGCTGCGCGTTTATACCGCGGAGGGCGCGTTGATTGGCGAGTTTGGCGAGGAGCGGCGTGCGCTGATCAAGATTGGGGATGTGCCCAAGCCGATGCGGCTAGCGATTCTTGCCGCAGAGGACGACAGGTTCTATAGTCATGGCGGGGTGGATTACATGGGAGTGGCGCGCGCCGCCCTGGCGAATCTGACCGCTGGCGGCGCCCGGGAAGGCGCGAGCACGATTACGATGCAGGTGGCGCGAAATTTTTTCCTGTCCGGAGAGAAAACACTGACACGCAAATTCAGCGAAGCGCTGCTGGCATTGAAAATCGAACACTATTTATCCAAGGATCAAATTCTCGAGCTTTACGTTAACCAGATTTATCTGGGGCAGCGCGCCTACGGTTTCGCCGCCGCTGCCCAGACCTACTTCGGGCGCCCGCTTGAACGATTGACCGTGGCAGAGGTTGCGATGCTGGCGGGACTCCCCAAGGCGCCCTCGCGCTACAATCCTGTGGTTAACCCGAAGCGGGCAAAAATTCGACAGCAGTATGTCCTGCGCCGCATGCATGAGCTCAAATACATTACCGATGCGGAATATCAGGCCGCTCTGGCGCAGCCTCTGGAGGTGAAGCGCGAGGCGCATAATGCGGAGGTGAATGCGGATTATGCGGCGGAAATGGTCAGACAGGTGATGTTCGACCGCTATCAGGAGGCGATTTACAGCAGCGGCATGAAAGTTTACACCACGCTGCGCAAGGCGGACCAGGAGGCCGCCAATCAGGCGTTGCGCCAGGGCGTGCTGGATTATGACCGCCGCCATGGCTACCGTGGGCCGGAGGGTTTTGTCGGGCTGCCTGTCAGCGCGGCAAATCTGGAAGAACGGCTGGAGGACGCTTTGGCGGATGCGGATGAAAGTAACGGCCTGGTGCCGGCGATTGTCTTGGAGGCTGGGCTGAAACAGGTAAAGTGCTACATCAAGGGGGGTGAAACTGCCCAGATTGGCAACGAAGGCCTGAAATTCGTGCTTAAAACCCTGAGTGACAATGCCAGCCCGAAAACACGGCTGCGCCGAGGGGCGCTGATTCGCGTCCAGAAGGATGACAAGGGTGGGTGGCAGATTTTACAATTGCCGCAAATCGAATCGGCGCTGGTCTCGGTGGTTCCTCAGGACGGCGCGATTCACGCCCTGGTCGGAGGGTTCGATTTCAGCCGCAGTAAATTCAACCACGTCACACAGGCGTGGCGTCAGCCGGGTTCGAGCTTCAAGCCGTTTATCTACTCGGCGGCGCTGGAAAAAGGCTTGACCGCCGCAACCGTGATCAATGATGCCCCCATCGTTGTGGAGGCCGCCCAAACCGGCGGCCAGGTCTGGGAGCCAAAAAATTTCGACGGTGAGCATGCCGGCCCGATTCGCTTGCGCACTGCCCTGACCAAGTCGAAGAACCTGGTTTCCATCCGGGTGTTGCAGTCTATCGGCCCGTCGTATGCGCAGGATTACATCTCCCGTTTCGGCTTTTCGCCCGAGCAGCATCCGCCTTACCTGACTATGGCACTAGGGGCGGGATCGGTAACTCCCATGCAAATGGCCGCAGCTTACTCGGTGTTTGCCAACGGGGGCTATCGTATGCAGCCTTATTTGATCGACCGGATTTTCGATGCGCGCGGCACTCTGCTGGCGCAGGCCAAACCCAAGCGTGCCGGCGAAGATGCCGAGCGCGCGATCGATGCGCGGAATGCTTTTATCATGACTTCCATCATGCGCGATGTGGTACGTTTTGGTACCGCTGCGCGCGCCATGCAACTGAAACGCCAGGATCTCGCCGGTAAGACTGGAACCACCAATGATCAGGTGGATGCCTGGTTCACGGGTTTCAACCCGGGGTTGGTGGCAGTTGCCTGGATCGGATTTGATCAGCCTCGTTCCATGGGGGGGGCAGAAACAGGCGCGCAGGCGGCGTTGCCGATCTGGATGGGTTATATGGGCAAGGCGCTGAAAGGTGTGCCGGAAGCAGATCTGGTGGTGCCGGAAGGTGTGGCGACAGTCAAGATTAACCCGCAAAGCGGACGCCGCGTTCCCGATGGGAGCGAGGGAATCTCGGAATATTTTTATCAGGAAAATATTCCGGTCGAACAGGCCGGTTTCTTCGAAGGCTTCTTTGGCGGCGGCGGCAAGTCCGCAGAAGAAGTCAAGGATCAACTGTTCTGAATCGGGAGAGAGAAAAAGCCGCGAATCTCCGAATGCGCGAGCGAATCGCGCACCAGGCGGCCCGCATCATTGCGGAGGACGGTCTTCAGAATTATGCTTCGGCCAAGCACAAGGCCGCTCGCCAGATAGGCGCGCCGGACACACGCAACCTGCCTGATAATGATGAAGTGGAGCGGGCCTTAAGGGATTATCAGGCGATTTACCAGCGGGATGAGCAAAGTGTGCGTTTGCGTCAGTTGCGGCAACAGGCATTGGAGGCGATGCGCCTGCTGGAACCGTTCAATCC
>JAUYEK010000439.1 GCA_030691435.1 Sulfuricella sp.
GCAGTTCTACGCCATCTCGGTGGAGCGCAAGCTCACCCACCCGGCAGTGGTCGCCATCAGCCGCGCGGCGCGGCAGGAATTGTTCATCAAGCGGCGGCCGGTGGAGAACGCTTCAGGTTAGTAGTCCGTCATGTTGAAGCGTGAAGCTGTAGGTCGGCATTCATACCGACATGTCAGGCTGAAGCCTGACCTACAACCCCTTGCAATCCTTGCAGACTGACTACTGCTTCCTTGCTTCCCGGAGCCGCGCCGTGCTTGATCGTCGCGGCGCTTGAGAATAGACTCACGCGAATTGCATCGTTTTACTATGGAGCATATGCCATGCCCGAAGTTGCCAGTTTCCATCCACAGTTCGTTGTGGATCATCAGGGACACCGAACCTCGGTACTCCTGTCTATTGAGGAATACGAAACCCTGCTCGAAGACCTGAGCGACTTGGCCGCCGTGGCGGAACGGCGCGACGAGCCGGTTTCCGACCACGGCGATGTCGTGTTAAAGCTGAAAGCGGATGGCCTCTTATAAGATCGTCTGGCGGACCTCGGCGGAACGTGAACTTAGGAAATTGCCGCGCGAAGTTATTGCCAACATGGTTGAGCTTGCCGCAGCGCTCGCAAACGATCCATTCCCACACGGCGCCGTCAAACTGGCGGGCGCCGATCACACATGGCGGGTTCGTTCCGGTGATTACCGCCTGATCTATTCCGTGGCGGGCGGCACCTTGGTTGTGGAAATCGTCAAGGTCGGGCATCGGCGCGAGGTGTATCGATGAGTCGATCCGGAGATGAAATGCGAGGGCAATTCGAGCTTGGCCCCTTTTACTTTCAGGAGATCAACAAAATGAGCACCGCTTACGTTATCGGGCACCTCACAGTGAAAAACGCTGAAAAGTGGGCCGAGTACCGCAATCAGGTTCCAGCCACTTTGGCGCCGTGGGGTGCCGAACTTATCCTTCGAGGAAAACGAGTTGCGACACTGGCAGGTGAACATCCATACTCCGACATCGTTGTTATCCACTATCCTGACAAAGAGGCAGTCAATAGCTGGCACTCGTCTCCGGCTTAATCAGGCTCTAATTCCTCTGCGGCAACAGGCAGCGGAAATGATTTTGCTCTCCTATGAGGCATAGATGGCTAACATTGCGGTCGAGAGGGACGATCCACAAGCGGCGCTGCCGCTCGCTCCGCGCCGCTCACCTTCAACGTTGAGGCCACACGAGGTAACCGATGGAAATATTGGTTTTTGCTTTTCTGGGGGGTGTCGTCGGTTCCGTGCTTATGGACATCACGGAAACTATTGCGGCAAAGCGCGGTATTACCAGCGGGGTCAACATTGCGCTTGTTGGCCGTTGGTTCTTGGGTCTACTGCGAGGGCAATTTACCCATTCCAATATTCTCAATTCCCCGCCCCTTCCCAATGAAGTAAAAATGGGCTGGGCATTTCATTTTCTGGTCGGCGGTGGTGGGGTTGCGCTTATCTATCCGTTCTTTTTCCAGGCTACAAGCTTGCCCCTCCCCGGTAATCATTTGTTCGCAGGTCTAATATTTGGGCTAGCCACCTCACTGCTACCTTGGTTTATTCTCCTGCCTTCATTTGGCTGGGGCCTTTTTGGTGTCCGGGGACCGCAGGGTTCAAATGCCTTGCTCGCGAGCACGCTCTCCCATATTCCCTATGGTTTTGGAGTGGGGGTAGTTATAACGGTAGGCTTGCGTGCATAAACGGCCTAACATTGCCATAAGGACTTCCCAGTCAACCCCACCATCCTAAAGACATGATTTTCTCCCGAGCAGGGCGCAGCCCCGGTCTAAGCTTTTATCATTCGCAGGTTTGAGCAAGCTTATGGTTGCAGCGTTTTTCCATTCGGATTACGTATCCACTGCACCGCCTGCACCGCGGGCTCAGGTTGCAGCGTGACATGATCGATGCCGAAGCGATCGTGCAGCAGCTGGCGGCTCTCTGCCAGTATGCCTTCCCAGCGCGCCAGATCCGCGACGGTCAAATGCGCGGAAAGCATGATTTCTTCCGAAGCGACGCTCCACACATGCAGGTCATGCACCGAAATTACGCCGGGAACACAGGCCATCTCTTGTCCGATTTCTTCCAGCGACAAATGCAGCGGCACGCCTTCCATGATCCCGTGCAGCGCCTGGCGCAGCAGGCGCAGGCTGGAAACCAGGATCAGCGCGCCGATGGCCAGCGACAGCAGCGGGTCGATGGGGGTCCAACCGGTGAAAACGATCACCACCCCGGCGATCAGCGCCGCCACCGAGCCCAGCAGGTCGCCCACGACGTGCAGCAGCGCGGCGCGGGTGTTGAGGTTTTGCTCTCCCCGGAAGAGCAGCCACGCCACCCCGATATTGATCAACAGCCCCAGCGCGGCGGTGAGCGAAACCGCCTCGCCCTGTACCGCCTGGGGCGTTTGTCAGCGCTGCACGGCGGCAACGGAAATCCACGCCACCAGAACCAGCAGGCCGAGGCTGTTGACCAGGGCGGCGATAAACTCCGCCCGCCCCAGGCCGTAACTGTGCAGCCGCGAGACAGGCCGCCGGCTGACCCAGCTTGCGGCAGCGGCTATCACCAGTGCCAAGGCATCATTAACCATGTGCCCGGCATCCGCCACCAGCGCCAGCGAACCCGCCCACCAGCCGACGCTCGCCTCCACGGCGGCGTAGCCCAGGGTCAGCGCCACGGCAAACCACAGCACCCGACCCGCGGTTTCGCCGTGGGCGTGATGAGTGTCGTGATGGTGTGCTGCACTCATGCGGCTTTCCCCCTGGT
>JAUYEK010000007.1 GCA_030691435.1 Sulfuricella sp.
CGGGAGAGGGTTGGGGAGAGGGGAAACGCCCAGCTCGATGCGCGGGTAAGGCTTGAGTGCTCCGAACAGCGCCTCCACCGTGAGGAACAGCTCCTGCGGTGGCAGCAGCGGCCGGTCGCGGTCGCCGCGCAGCAGTTGATAGCGCGACTGGGTGTCGCGCCAAAAATTCTGCGCTGCCGTTTCCAGTCCGTGGTACTGGCAGACCAGCGCATCCTGCGGCAGGTAATCGAACAGCGTGGCGGTGCTCTCGAAAAACAGCGGCAAATAATATTCGATGCCGGGTGGCGCCAAGCCTTGGCTGACGTCCTTGTACAGACGGCTTTTGGAAGGGTCGCCCTCGAATTTTTCGCGGAAGTTGCGGCGGAAAGTGTCCTGGCCAATTTTATCCAGCGGAAACTCCCGCGCCGGCAGCAGGCGGACATCCTTGACCGGGTAGATGCTGCGCTGGGTGTCCGCGTCGAAGGTGCGGATGCTCTCGATTTCGTTGTCGAACAGGTCGATGCGGTAGGGCAGCGGACTGCCCATCGGGAACAGGTCGACGATGCCGCCGCGCACGCTGTATTCGCCGGGGCTTAACACCTGGGTGACGTGGGTATAGCCGGCCAGAGTCAGCTGGCCGCGCAGGGCGTCCAGATCGAGCTGGGTGCCCTGCTTCAGGAAAAAAGTGTGCGCCGCCAGGAATTCGCGCGGCGGCAGGCGGTAAAGCGCGGTGGTGGCGGGAATGATGGCGACATCGCAGGCGTTTTGCGAAATCTGGTAGAGTGTGGCCAGACGCTCTGAAATCAGGTCCTGGTGCGGAGAGAACTGGTCATAGGGCAGAGTTTCCCAGTCCGGCAGCAGGTGAACCGAAAGAGCCGGCGTGAAATAAGGGATTTCATCGTGCAGGCGCTGGGCATCCAATGCGGTTTCGGTGAGGACGATCAGAGGCCGTTTTTGTCCCGCCAGCTGCGCCAGCGCCAGGGCATCGCTCGAGCCTTGAAGGCTGGCGTAGCGCTTGCGCGATCCTGGGGCGGGAAGGGGTTGGCCTGATAGCATGGAATAGCAACGAAAACCGCGCATTATAAAGCAATTTCTGCTAGATTTCAGGGTAAGGCAACTCGAATAATCAGAAGGAGATCGTCATGAGTGAGAACAGCCAGAATATGCTTTCGTCCGAAGAAATCAAACAAGCGGTAAGCACGTCGGTTGAGGGTGGCGTGGATGTTCGTGCCAAGGTCCGTGATTTGACGCTGCAGGCACTGAGGACACGCAGGCTCGACTACGACGAGATCAAACCGGTGATCACCGCGGTGACTGAGGGTATCAGCATGGGCGCGGCGAAACATGCCGGCGAAGTGAAAGCTGCGCTTTCGGAGGGGCTGGCCGGGCTGGACGAGGCGCTGACCAAGGCAGCCGAGGCGACGCGCCTGGCGTTGGAGCAGCTGACTTCGCAGGCCAGGGATTTCTCAGAAACCGACCTGAACTGGGCGCTGGTCAATCTCAAGCGACTGGAGGAGGAATTTCTCGACACCGTCAGCGTGGTGGCCGATTCCGCTGCGGGCAGGATCAAGCAGGAGATGAAGGATTTGATTACCCATGCCCGACGCGTCGGCACTGATACAGGCGCCAAGGTCGCCGAAACGGTAGGCACTCTCAACAACAAGGTTTCCGCAACGCTGCATGAAGGCAAAGCTGTCGGCAAGGACGCGGCACGCGAGATGAGCGCGCGCCTGGCAGCGCTGGCAGGGGGGATTCTCGCTGGCATGGCGGATGCCCTGCACGAAAAAGCCGAAAAACTGAAGTCAAAGAGTGGAGAGTGAGGAATTTGGATTCAGTCAGGGGTGAGGCGTTAGGGGTGAGGGGTAAGGTCAAGCAGAGAGGGGGATTTTACTCCTCACGTTTGGTAGGCCACGGATGATTTGGGAAACCATCAACGTCGTGCGTGACCTGCCGCGACTGCACGAAATTACCTCTACCCTGATCCGCTATGGCATGGCGGATATCGTGCGCACGCTGGGAATCGGCACCCTGCTCGAACGGGCGGGGCGCATTCTCCACTGGAAGGAACAAGGCGATGTCATGCACCTCGATGCGCCGGTGCGGGTGCGGCGTGCGCTAGAAGAGCTGGGCCCGACCTTCGTCAAGCTCGGGCAGGTGATGGCGACCCGGGTGGACATGTTCCCGCCCAACTGGATCGCCGAGTTTGAAAAGCTTCAAAGCGGTGTGCCGCCGGTCCCTTTCGAAAGCCTGTTGCCGCAGCTTGAAGCGGCCCTGGGTTGCTCCCCCCACGATATTTTTCAGGAATTGCAGACCGAGGCAGTCGCTGCTGCCTCCATCGCCCAGGTGCACCATGCCAGGCTTCAGGATGGTACTCCGGTGATCCTGAAAATTCGTCGTCCCGAGATTCGCGCCAAGATCGAGGCCGATCTGCGCATCCTGATGCACCTCGCGCGCCTGATCGAGTTCGAGATGCCGGAAATGCGGCGCTATCAGCCGATCCAGATTGTCCTGCAATTCTCCCGTTCGCTGCGGCGTGAACTCGATTTTGTGGCCGAGGCGCGCAACATCGACCGATTCGCCGAGAATTTCGCCGGCTCCGATGCTGTCGTGATCCCCAGGGTGTACTGGGAGTGGACCAGCGAAGTCATGAACGTGCAGCAGTGGGTGGACGGCATACCCGGCAACAATCTGGCGGCGGTCGAAGCTGCCGGGCTGAACCGCAAGCTGCTCGCCGCGCATGGAGCCGATGCGGTGCTCAAGATGATCATGATCGACGGTTTTTATCATGCCGATCCGCATCCCGGCAACGTGTTCTACCTGCCCGGCAACCGCATCGCCATGATCGATTTCGGCATGGTGGGCCGGTTGATGGAGGGGCGCCGCAACCAGATTGTCAACCTGCTCGCCGCCCTGGCCGGCAAGGATGATGAAGCGATGCTCGACGTGTTGCTGGAATGGACCGGTGATGCGACAGTCGATGAATCGAAGCTGGCGGCGGACGTCAACGAATTCGTCTTCAATTATGCCAACGTGCCACTCAAGGATCTGCGCCTCGGCGCGCTGCTGGGCGAGCTGACCGTGATCATGCGCGACCACACCCTGGTGATGCCCGCCGACCTCGCCATGCTGTTCAAGGCGCTGATTACCCTGGAAGGCCTGGGCCGTCAGCTCGACCCGGATTTCGACATGGTGGCGCATCTCACGCCATTCGTGCGGCGGGTGATCACCGAGCGTTACATGCCGGATGCGCTGTTCAAGCGCGGCAAACGCAATTTCCATGATGTTCTTTCCATCGTCACCAGCCTGCCGCGCGATGTGGCTCGCCTGATCAAGGAAGCGCGGCGCGGAAAGTTCAAGATCGACCTCGACCTCAAGCGCCTGGAACGTTTTTCCCACCAGCTCGACAACAGCGTCAACCGCCTCACGCTGGGAATTCTTACCGCCTCGCTGGTGATCGGTTCTTCGATTGTGATGACTGTGCAAGGCGGACCCACTCTGTTCGGCTTGCCGCTGTTCGGCCTGCTCGGTTTCATGGTGGCGTTCTTCAACAGCCTCTGGCTGATTCTTTCGATCTGGCATTCTGGCCGTGATTAGTAGGCTATAGTTCAAAAAAGGGAGGAAATCATCCACATGCAGCAGTTCGAGTTTTCTGACATTTCCCGAATGTTGACGCCGATTCTTGCTCGGCATGGGGGCGATGCTTCCCGCCTCCTGCAGGTTTTGCTCGAAGTGCAGGACGCCTGTCACACCATTCCTTCCGAGGCCATCGACCATATCGCCGCCCATTTCGATGTGCCGCGGGTGAACGTGGAAGGCGTGGCCGGTTTTTATTCCTTCCTTTCCACCCGGCCAGTCGGCGAATACCGGATGCTGTTCAGCGGCAACATCACCGACCAGATGCTAGGCAAGGACGATCTGATGCAGTACCTGTGCAACAAGCTCTGGGTCGAGCCGGGCAAGGTGTCGGAAGACGGCCTGGTGAGCGTGGACAGCACTTCCTGCACCGGCATGTGCGACCAGGGGCCGGCAGCGCTGGTCAACGGCTGGCCGCTGACCAGCCTGGACCAGAACCGGCTCGATCTGATCTGCGAGCTGATTCGTTCCCGCAAGCCGGTGGCCGAATGGCCGCCGATGTTGTTCGAGGTGGTAGACAATATCCGTCGTAGCGATGCGCTGCTCGGCGAGCCGCTCGTGCCGGGCAACGGCATCCGCGCGGTGCTTACACGGGGCGCGAAAGAAACCCTGGCCGAGATGGACAAATCCAACCTGCGCGGTCGCGGCGGGGCCGGATTCAAGACCGCATCGAAATGGTCGTTCTGCCATGCCGCCATCGCCGAGGAAGAGGGCAGCGTGATCTGCGACATCAACGGGCACCCGGAGCGCTACATCGTGTGCAACGCCGACGAGGGCGAGCCGGGCACCTTCAAGGACCGCGTGCTGCTCAACAGTTACGCCGATCTGGTGTTCGAGGGGATGACCGTGGGTGCGCGCGTGGTTGGCGCAAGCAAAGGTTTTCTTTACCTGCGCGGCGAGTATCGCTATCTGTTGGAGCCGCTTGAAAAAGGGCTGCAAAAACGCCGCGAGGCCGGCCTGCTGGGCGACAACATCCTCGGCAAGGCGGGGTTCAGTTTCGACATCGAAATCCATCTTGGCGCCGGCGCCTACATCTGCGGCGAGGAATCCGCCCTGATCGAGTCGCTTGAAGGCAAGCGCGGCCGTCCGCGCAACCGTCCTCCGTTCCCGGTGACGCACGGTTACAAGGGGAGGCCGACCGTGGTGGACAACGTCGAAACTTTCGCCTGTGCGGCGAAAATAGCGGAAAAAGGCGGCGCATGGTTCGCGGCGATGGGAACGGCGCAGTCTACCGGCACCAAGCTGCTTTCGATTTCAGGCGATTGCGCGAGCCCCGGCATCTACGAATACCCGTTCGGCGTCACGGTACGCCAGATACTCGCCGATTGCGGCGCCAGGGACCCTTATGCGGTCCAGGTGAGCGGGCCTTCCGGCGCCATGATTTCATGGAAGGAATTCGACCGCAAAATCGCCTTCGAGGATTTGCCCACGGCAGGTGCGTTCATGGTGTTTCAGCGCAAGCGCGACCCGTTTCAAATCGCGCTGAATTTCGTCCATTTTTTCGCCCACGAGAGCTGCGGATTTTGCACGCCGTGCCGGGTCGGCACCGAGTTGCAGAAGAAGATCATGGACAAGATCGCGAGCGGGCACGGCACCGCCTCCGACCTGGAGGAGCTGAAAAGCCTCGGCCATATCCTCAAAACCATGAGCCATTGCGGGCTGGGAAGCAGCGCCGCCAACCCGGTGCTGGATATGCTGGAAAAGTTTCCCGACGCATACGAGCGAAAATTGAAGGAGCTTGCCTTCGAACCGGCTTTCGACCTGGACGGCGCGCTGGAAACCGCGCGCAAGATTACAGGGAGGGATGACGATTGGGCGCATTTATGAAAGAAAAACCATTAGCCACAGAGATCACAGAGAAATGCGGCTGTGGGTTTTTTCTCTGTGGACTCTGTGTTCTCTGTGGCAGGTTTGAATTATGAGTAAAAATATTATTATCGACGGACTAACCGTGCCGTTCCAGGAAGGCCAAACCATCATGGATGCGGCGATGGCGGCGGGTTTGTACATCCCGCACCTGTGCCACAATCCGGAATTCAAGCCGCACGGCAGCTGCAAGCTGTGCACCGTCAACGTCAACGGGCGCAATGTCGCATCCTGCACCATGCCTGCGGCGGAAGGCCAGCAGGTGCTGAACGACATCGCGGAACTCAATGCGGAACGGCTGGCGCTGACGCAAATGCTGTTCGTCGAGGGCAACCACCTTTGTCCGGCTTGCGAGAAAAGCGGCAACTGCAATTTGCAGGGGGTGGCCTACTATCTCGGCATGATGAGCCCGCATTACAACCACTTCTACCCGGCCCGCGAAGTGGACGCCTCCCATCCCGATATCCTGCTCGACCGCAACCGCTGCATCTATTGCGAGCTATGCGTGCGAGCCAGCCGCGATGTCGATGGCAAGAACGTGTTTGGCCTGACCGACCGCGGCATCATGACCCGTCTGATTGTCAATGCAACGAGTGGCTTGCTGGGCGACACCAGTCTCGCCGCCACCGACAAGGCCGCTCAGGTTTGCCCGACCGGTGCGCTGCTGGTCAAGCGCAAGGGATTCGCCGTGCCGATCGGTAGCCGCATTTTCGACCGCCATACCATCAAGGATGTGCAAACGGGAGGCAGTCATGAGTGACCGCAAGATTCGTGTGGCAACCTGCTCGTTGGCTGGCTGTTTTGGCTGCCACATGTCTTTACTCGATATCGATGAGCGTCTGTTCGGTTTGCTCGAACTGGTCGAGTTCAACCGTACGCCGCTGACCGACATCAAGCATTGCGGCCCGTGCGATGTCGGCCTGGTCGAGGGGGGCGTGTGCAATGCGGAAAATGTCCATGTGCTCAAGGAATTCCGCAAGAACTGCAAGATCCTCGTGGCTGTCGGCGCCTGCGCCATTACCGGGGGGCTGCCGGCCATGCGCAACAATATCGACCTGTGGGATTGTTTCCAGGAGGTGTACCAGTACGAAGGCGGGCTGGAGGGAGGCAAAGTGCCGAATGATCCAGAACTGCCGTTGCCGTTCGATAAGGTGCACCCGATTTACGAGGTGGTGAAGATCGATTACTTCCTGCCGGGTTGCCCTCCTCCCGCTGACGCGTTCTGGCGGCTGCTGACCGATCTGTTGAATGGCAGGGAGCCCAAGCTGGATTACGAAATGTTGCATTACGATTGAGCGAACGAATATGACTTTTCATCTCGAAACGGCAGCCAATCCCGAGAAACTGAAGCGTGTAGTGATCGAACCGGTCACCCGGGTCGAAGGGCATGGCAAGGTTACCTTGCTGCTGGACGACGACAACCGCGTGCACCAGGCGCGTTTTCACATCGTCGAATTTCGCGGCTTCGAAAAATTCATCCAGGGCCGTCCCTATTGGGAAGTGCCGGTTCTTGTCCAGCGCCTCTGCGGCATCTGTCCGGTCAGCCACCATCTGGCCGCCTCCAAGGCGATGGATATGATCGTCGGCGCCAAGCTTACGCCCACTGCCGAGAAGCTGCGCCGCCTGATGCACTTTGGCCAGATACTGCAATCTCATGCCCTGCATTTCTATTACCTCGCTTCACCGGACTTGTTGTTCGGCTTCGACAGCGACGTCGCCAAGCGCAATATCGTCGGCGTGGCGGCAGCGT
>JAUYEK010000255.1 GCA_030691435.1 Sulfuricella sp.
GGGCGGCGAGGCGCATTTCCGCGAACATGTCGAGCCGGTTGTTGCTCGCCGCGCCGTCGGTGCCCAGGCCGACATTGACCTCATGTTCGAGTTTTTCCACTACCGGGCCGATGCCGCTGGCGAGCTTGAGGTTGGAGCTCGGACAGTGGGCCACGTGGCAGCCGTGTTCGGCGAGCAGGCGAATTTCCTCGGCATTGAGCTGCACCATGTGTACCGCGATCAGGTTTGGGCCGAGCAGGCCGAGACGGTGCAGCCGCTCCAGCGGCCTCATCTGGTATTGCTTGAGGCTGGCCTCGATCTCGTCGCGGGTTTCGTGCAGGTGGATGTGGATCGGCAGGTCGAGCTGCTCGGCGTAGGTCAATACCTTGGCAAAGGTCTTGTCGCTCACCGTGTAGGGTGCATGGGGGGCGAGCGTGAAGGAAAGCAGCGGCTCGCCGCGAAATTCGTCGCGCACCGCCAGCCCCTTGCTCAGGTAATCGTCGGCATCGGCGGCGTAGGCGGTGGGGAAATCGACTACGATCATGCCGATGGCGGCGCGCATTCCGGCGCTGAGCGCCGCTTGCGCTGCCGCTTCGGGGAAGAAATACATGTCGTTGAAGCAGGTGATGCCGCCCCTGAGCATTTCCGCGCAGGCGAGGAGGGTGCCGTCGCGGACGAATTCCGGCGACACGAATTTAGCCTCGGCAGGCCAGATGTGATTGTTGAGCCAGTCCATCAGCGGCAGGTCGTCCGCCAAGCCGCGCAGCAGCGACATGGCGGCGTGGGTGTGGAGGTTGATCAGGCCCGGGATCAGGACATGGTCGTCAAGCCGGAAATGCTGTTTGGCGCTGTATTTGGCGTGTGCCTCCACTGTCGGCAGGATGTCGCGGATCACCCCGTCGGTGATGGCGATGGAGTGCCGGGACAGGGTTTGCCGGGCCGGTTCGACGGGAACGATCCAGCGCGCGTCGATCAGGGTGTCAACCAGGGTGTTTTCAGTTTGCATCGCGGAAATTTAGCCGATAAAAAAGCCCCGCACAAGGCGGGGCCGATATTTTTTCGTGAAATGGAAATTATTTCTTGGTCGGAACCTGGATTTCCGGCTCCACGGTGACGCGGCGGTCAGGCTGCAGGCACTCGATCAGCTTCTTGGTTTTCTTGTTGCCTTTGCACTTGTTGACAGTGTCGGCATCCGGGTTGGGCATTGCTTCACCCTTGCCTACAGACTTGACGCGGTCAGCGGCAATGCCCTGGCTGGTCAGGTAGGTTTTGACGGCGGCAGCACGGCGCTCGGAAAGCTTCTGGTTGTATTTGTCGCTACCGATGCGGTCTGCATGGCCGGTTACCAGTAGCAGTTCCACTTCGGGGTGGGCTTTCATGCCTGCGACCACTTTGTCGTCCAGCTCCTTTTTGCCTTCCGGACGGACCACAGCCTTGTCGAAATCGAACAGGGCTTCAGCCTTGAATGATGCTTTTACAGCAGGTTTGTCAGGGCCGGCTGCGGGTGCGGCGGCTTTCGGCGCCTCTTTCTTCGGTTCTGCCTTCTTCACCAGATCAGGGTCGCATTCGGCGGTGGCCATGGCTGGAGTCCAGTAGCCGGTACGCCAGCACTGGTTGTAGTTGTTCTTGACCACGCTGCCTCGGGTGTCGATCAGGTAGCCGGCATTGGCTACGTCGTGCGCGAAAGCGGTACTGACGGCGGAAATGCCGGTCGCAAGGGTGAGGCTTAAGACAAGTTGTTTGATCAGCGAGATTTTCATTTTTGGTTCTCCGTTGAGAAATTTACCGTTATTGTTGTCGATGCTTGTTCTTATCGTGGCCAGATGCCTAACCGGTTGATGTTTCTATCATACACCATAGATCGGGAACTGCCAAAACGACGAGTGTCCAGCGGATTGGCCTGGGCTGCGCCGGTATGCTAAAATCGCTAACATTTTGTTTTCGTAATATCAACAAGCAAGTTCATAAGAAACTGAGCATCCATGGAACAATTCGCCAGAGAAACCCTTCCGGTCAGCCTCGAAGAAGAAATGCGCCGTTCCTACCTCGACTACGCCATGAGCGTGATCGTGGGCCGGGCGCTGCCCGATGTACGCGATGGTCTCAAGCCGGTGCACCGGCGCGCGCTGTTCGCCATGCACGAACTGTCCAATGACTGGAACAAGGCTTACAAGAAATCGGCGCGTATCGTCGGCGACGTGATCGGTAAATATCATCCCCACGGCGACACTGCGGTGTACGACACTATCGTCCGCATGGCGCAGGATTTCAGCCTGCGCTATCCGCTGGTGGACGGCCAAGGCAACTTCGGCTCGGTCGACGGCGACAATGCCGCCGCGATGCGGTACACCGAGATCCGCATGGCGCGGATCGCCCACGAACTGCTCGCCGATCTGGACAAGGAAACGGTGGATTTCGGCCCGAACTACGACGGTTCCGAGCACGAGCCGCTGGTGCTGCCGTCGAAGATTCCCAACCTGCTGATCAACGGCAGCTCGGGCATCGCGGTGGGCATGGCGACCAACATCCCGCCGCACAACCTGAACGAAATCGTGGATGCCTGCCTGCTGTTGCTGGAAAACCCGCAGACCGACATCGAGGAGCTGATCGAGATCGTGCCGGCGCCGGACTTTCCGACGGCGGGCATCATCTACGGCACCGTCGGCGTCAAGGAAGGCTACCGCACCGGCCGCGGCCGGGTGGTGATGCGCGCCCGCACCCATTTCGAGGATATCGACAAAGTCGGCGGACGGCAGGCGATTATCGTCGACGAGCTGCCCTATCAGGTGAACAAGGCCAACCTGCTGATCAAGATCGGCGAGCTGGTGCGCGAGAAGAAGCTCGAGGGGATTTCCGATCTGCGCGACGAGTCGGACAAATCCGGCATGCGCATGGTGCTCGAGCTGAAGCGCGGCGAAGTGCCGGAAGTGGTGCTGAACAATCTGTATAAGCAGACCCAGATGCAGGACACCTTCGGCATGAACATGGTGTCGATTATGGATGGCCGGCCGCGCCTGCTCAATCTGAAGCAGATGCTCGACGCTTTCCTGCGCCATCGGCGCGAGGTGGTGACGCGGCGCACCGTGTTCGAGCTCAGGAAGGCGCGCGAACGCGGCCATATCCTGGAAGGCCTGGCGGTGGCCTTGTCCAATGTGGACGACGTGATTGCCCTGATCAAGGCGGCGCCCACGCCGTCTGCGGCCAAGCAGGGGCTGATGGGGCAAGTCTGGCGCTCGCCGCTGGTGGAAGAAATGCTGGCGCGGTCCGCCGCCGATGCCTCGCGCCCTGAAGGCCTGGCGCTCGAATTTGGTTTCTCCGAGCAGGGCTACCGTCTTTCCGACGCCCAGGCGCAGGCGATCCTGGAGCTGCGCCTGCAGCGCCTGACCGGCCTGGAGCAGGACAAGA
>JAUYEK010000020.1 GCA_030691435.1 Sulfuricella sp.
TCGGGGCATTGCTGGCGGATCTCGGCGATTTCGTCCAGGGAGATTTCGCGCGACAGGATCACCCGCGTCAAGCCCAGCGCCTGCCAGAATTTTACCGCGGCGTAATTCACGGTGTTGGCCTGCACCGACAAGTGCACCGGAATGTCCGGCCACGCCTCGCGCACCATCATGATCAGGCCGGGGTCGGCCATGATCAGGGCGTCCGGCTTCATTGCGATGACCGGGGCCATGTCCGCCATATAAGTCTTGAGCTTGGCGTTGTGCGGCGTCAGGTTGCTGGCGACGAAAAATTTCTTGCCCAGCGCATGCGCCTCGGCGATGCCCGTTCCCAGTTCCTCCAGGCCGAATTCGTTGTTGCGGGCGCGCAGGGAGTAGCGGGGTTGGCCGGCATACACGGCATCCGCGCCGTAGGCGAAAGCGTAGCGCATTTTTTCGAGGGAGCCGGCGGGGAGTAAAAGTTCGGGGGATTTTTTCATAGGCAAGAAATTTCCAGGGTGATTCAAAACCAGAATGCGTTCAGGTCGAATGATAGCTGGCGGTGGTGCTTGATGGCGAGCAGATAGACTTTTTCTTCAAACAGCGCATACAGCAGCAAGTAATCGCCATGCACATACTCGCGGATTCGTGCGGCGCCGATCCTGGTTTGGAGCGCTTCATGCAAGTTGATCCCCTCGATGGCACGGGGCTGGCGTGCCATGAAATCCCCACCGATCAGGGGAAAGCGCTCCAGATTGGGCAGTACAGTGCCGAAAAGCTCGTCGAGCAGGGTGTCGAACGCAAGCGGCGCCTCATTGGTTGCGAGGAACTGCTGGATGACATCCAGATTGCGTTCGAAGTTCCCCGTAATGCTAATGGTCGTCTGGGGTGGCATCACTTGCGCCCGTATTTGGCTTTCAGCTCGGCAACGCCGATATGCCGACCAGCCGTCACGTCAGCCCAGCCTTTGGCGGCTTCTTCCAGCAATATGAGATGGATGTGTTCGCGCTCCAGTTGGTGGTAGTAATCCAGCCGTCCTGCGTCCACCAGGGCGACATAACTTTCGCCGTTGCGGGTGATGATTTTTTCGCAGCCGTTTGCGGCTTCCTCGGCAAGCTCCGTGAGGCGGGCGCGCACTTGGCTGAACGGAACGATATCCTTGCTGGCAATAGGCATGACCTTCTCCTTAAATCATAAGTGTTAATGTTAACATTAACATTGGCATGAATGTTTGGAAATGATTCAACAGGCTTAAGAACGGGGATGCCCCGCAGAGGACGCAGTTGGACTGGCGTGACAGGCTGGATGGCCCCACTGTTCCAGCCGTGTCTCTCATGCCGGTCGCCTGACAAAAGAACGATCGTTCCATTGTTGTGCTACGATCAAACCTCGCCAAACCACAAGACTACTACGCTGACCGCAACGGTTGCCGCCCCACCCTGATGACGCTACTCGGGTTACGCGCCAAGAGCGCCGTCGCCGGTGCGCGCACCGGCTTCCCGT
>JAUYEK010000024.1 GCA_030691435.1 Sulfuricella sp.
TGATTCAGGCGGCGAAAAGGCATCTGCTGCAACTGGAGCAGCAAGGCATCAGCAACGGCATTCAGGGTGATTTGTTCGTCGAAGCGCCGCAGGCTGCGGCGCCTTCGGCACTGGAAGAAGCGCTGATCGAGGTCGAGCCCGACGAGCTCAGTCCCAAGGCAGCGCTGGAGTTGGTTTACCGGCTAAAAAGGATGCTTTAAACAACAAGTGATGGGTAATGGGTAATGAAAACCATCACCCATCACCCGTTACCCATTACCGATCACTCAATCAATGCTGGTGGCCGTGTTCGCCATGCACATGACCATGGGTGAGTTCCTCGGCAGTGGCGGGGCGGACGCCCTCAACGGCGCCCTTGAACAGCAGGGTCTGCCCGGCCAGGGGATGGTTTCCATCGATCACTACGTTTTCTGCGGTGATCTCTTTCACCGTAAAGACCATATCTTCATCCGAACCTTCCGCGCCGGCCTGAAACTGCATGCCGACCTCGATCCCGTCCATCGGGAAAGCATCGCGCGGTTCGACCCGCACCAGTTCGTCCTCATATTCACCGAAGGCGTTATCCGGATCCAGCGTCACTGCAACGGTGCCGCCCTCGGCGGCACCTTCCAGCGCCTCCTCCACGGCAGGAAAAATCCCGTCGTAGCCGCCATGCAGGTAGCTGATGGGTTGATCGCTTTTTTCCAGAAGCTTGCCGGTGCTGTCGCTCAATTCGAAACTGAGAGTCACCACCGAGTTTTTTGAAACCTGCATAAACTTACTCCATTACTTTGATTAAATTGATTACCTGCAAAACAACAAATCCTTCACGGCACATCCATATTTTAAACGATTTCGCTCGGGTTGGAAGAGACATGCCATAATTAAACCGAGATGATTGGGGATACACCATGGCAGAAAACCCGGAAAAACCCGTCTTGCTGCATAGGCAATTAAACAACACAGCAGACTATACGGAAGCGCTCGATGTCCTGATCGAGGTCGCCCGGCACCGCTTGCGCATTTTCGATTACAACCTGGAAGATGGCGGCTACACCACGTTGCGCCGTTCCGATCTGCTGCGCACCTTTCTGCTTGCGAATCACAGCAATCGGCTGGAAATTGTGCTGCATGACATCGACTATCTGACCCGCTTCTGCCCGCGCATACTCAGCCTGCTCAAGCAATTCAGCCACGCCATCACGGTCCAGGAAACCACTCCGCAAGCAAAAGGCATCTATGACCCCTTTGCCATCGCCGACGAAGCCTGTTTCTTGCATCGCTTCCATTATGACAGCCCACGCGCATTGCTCGCACTCAACGATATTGAAGGCAGCCACGTGCTGATCAAGCGTTTCGAGGAAATCCGGGCAGCGTCGGCACCGGCAATTACCGCAACGACACTGGGACTATAGACTTACTCAACCGGCATGATGATGCCATGCACAAGTCTTGCAAGACGTGCCAAATCGCCAGGAAACAACCCACAATATTAATTATTAGCAACAATACCCAATAAGACACTAGAATTATTTAATAAACCTGCTAAAATCGCTCAGTCGGTTGGACATCGTTGATGTGAAAGCCGATTTGCATCAATGGTATTTAGTCAAATCTTACAAACCAAGTTTTTATAAGGAAACAATAAATGAAACATTCCGTCCTGCTCGCCGCCCTGCTGGCCCTGTCCTTGACCGCTTGCGGAAAAAAAGAAGAAGCTCCTGCTGCTCCTGCTGAAGCTCCTAAAGTTGAAGCTCCTGTTGCTGCTCCGGCTCCTGCCGCTCCTGCTGCTGACGCTGCCGCCCCGGCCGCTGCTCCTGCTGACGCTGCCGCCCCGGCCGCTCCTGCTGCTCCTGC
>JAUYEK010000032.1 GCA_030691435.1 Sulfuricella sp.
CAGGCCGATGGTGCGGTCGACGTGCTCGGAAGATTCCGGGTGAAACGTGATGTAAGTGGCGCCAGCCTTGGCAAAATCGGGGATGATGCGGTCCACCGGCTTGACCATCAGATGCACGTCGATAGGGGCGGTCACGCCATGCTTGCGCAGGGCCTCGCACACCAGCGGGCCGATAGTCAGGTTGGGCACGTAATGGTTGTCCATGACATCGAAGTGGACGATGTCGGCGCCGGCGGCGAGAACATTGTCCACCTCCAGGCCCAGCGTGGCGAAGTTGGCGGACAGAATGCTCGGCGCAATTTTGTATTGGGGCATGGCACTTCCTTAATAAACCAAAAGATCGGATTTTATCCCATGCTTGCATGGAAAGCCAAATTCGTGTGGAATAGCCGGATGGCTGACAGCAAAAAATATGAAATCTCGGTAAGAACCCACGTCGAGTACGTTCCCGACCAGTCCGACGTCGATCTGGGAAAATTCGTCTTCGCCTATACGATCACCATCACCAATACCGGTAGCGTCACCGCCCAGTTGATCAGCCGCCACTGGGTCATCACCGACGCCACCGACCAGGTGCAGGAAGTGCGCGGCCTGGGCGTGATCGGCGAACAACCGCTGCTGAAGCCGGGCGAGAGCTTCGAATACACCAGCGGCTGCGTGATCGCCACCCCGGTCGGCGCCATGCACGGCAGTTACCAGATGACGGCGGAGGACGGCACCAAGTTCGACGCGCCCGTTGCCGAATTTACCCTGAACATGCCGCGCGTGTTGCACTAGAGAAACGCTGATTAACTCCCTCCCCCCTTGTGGGAGAGGGCTGGGGAGAGGGGTAATGCTTTGATTTATCACCCTCTCCCCAGCCCTCCCCCATCAGGGGGGAGGGGGCCGATGGACTTGTTCAGCGCTCCCTTAATACGCCACTTTTTAAAGCCAAACATCCCCATGAAAAACCTGCTTGCCCTGCTTTTTACTCTGGCGGTTTCCGCCTGCGCCACGCTGGAAAAACCAGCCGTTATTCCGCCACCCGTCACGCCGCCGCTAGCCATTCCCGCCATTCCACCCACCCCTCCGGCAGCGATGCCGCCCTTGCAGCCCGTCGGATGGGAAGCGCTTGCCGGCTGGCAGAACGAAGACCTTGCCGCCGCCTGGGACGCTTTCAAACAAAGCTGTGTCGCTCTGCAAAAACAACCGGTATGGCAAGCGCCCTGCGCTGCGGCAACGGGAGTTGCCGCCTCGAACAACGCTGCCCTGCGGGAATTTTTCGAACAATACTTCACCCCCTATCAGGCCACGCAGCCCGACGGCGGTTCCGAAGGACTGATCACCGGCTATTACGAGCCGCTGCTTAATGGCAGCCGCACACCCTCGAAGCGCTACCTCCATCCGCTTTACGGCTTGCCAGACGACTTGCTGATCGTGGATTTAAGCAGCGTCTATCCGGAACTGAAAAACCTGCGCCTGCGTGGTCGGCTCGACGGTCGCCGGGTGGTGCCCTATTACAACCGCGCCGAAATCGACAACGGCGTGGCGCCGCTCAAGGGCAAGGAGCTCTATTGGGTGGATGACGCAGTCGAACTGTTCTTCTTGCAAATCCAGGGTTCCGGAAAAATCGCGCTGCCCAATGGCGAAACCATGAGCATCGGCTATGCCGACCAGAACGGCCATCCCTACAAATCCATCGGCAAGGCATTGGTGGAGCGCGGCGACCTGCCGCTGGAAAAGGCCTCGATGCAGGGCATCAAGGACTGGGGCAAGCAGAATCCGGACAAGCTTCCCGACCTGCTCAACCTCAACGCCAGCTACGTGTTCTTCCGCGATCTGCCGAACAACCTCCCCGGCCCGCTCGGCGCCTTGGGTGTGCCCCTCACCGCCGGGCGCAGCATTGCCGTCGACCCGCGCCACATTCCCC
>JAUYEK010000043.1 GCA_030691435.1 Sulfuricella sp.
AGGATGATGAAATCATCGCCGCCGATGTGACCGATGAAATCCTGGTCCGGGTCGCACACTTCGGAGAGTATTTTCCCGGTGAGCTGGATCACGTCGTCGCCACTATGGTAGCCGTAGACGTCATTGAACGGCTTGAAATGATCCAGGTCGCAATAGCAGGCACAAAATTCCGTCCCGCCATGCAGCAACAGGGCGATCTGCTCGTTGATCGGCACGTTGCCCGGCAGCAGGGTCAGCGGGTTGGCATAGCGCGCGGCACTGATCTGCATCTGGGTGATTTCCCGCACCAGATCGTGACCGGTTCCCATACCGAGATATTGCCCGCGATCGGTGATGATGAAGCCGTTCGACAGGTGGTGCCGGTCTGCCTCCACGATAGCGTGACTTAATTCCTGGATACTCATGTCTTTCTCCACGATCAGCGGAGCGGCATCCATCAGCCGGGTGCAGGATTTCTTGCCGAACAGCTCGCGCCGAAAGGGCCGGGCATAGCCGTCGATCAGTGCGCTACGGTTGATCAGGCCGACCGGCGAACCGTTTTCCACAACGGGTAAGGCATGCAGTTCGGGGTCGCCGACGAACAGATCATAAAGCACATCATTGGAAGTATCCGGCGCCACTGTCTTGCACTCCCGCAACAATTTGAGCACGGAAACCGTCTTATGGCTGGCCATGCAGCTCCGGGGAAGAATGGGAGCAATCGTTTTTTCCAACGCCTTGACCACTTCGGCAGAAAGCGCCATGGCCGGCTGGCCGCTGGGGCGGGCAATGTAATAACCCTGGCCGTGGGCAATACCCAAAGCCTTGATCACCCGAAGCTCTGCCTCGGTTTCGATGCCCTCGGCAACGACCTTGGTACCGGATTTCTCCGCGATCTGCTGGATCGAGCTGACAAACTGGTGCTTCACCGGATCCTGATCGATGCCATGGATGAAGTGCATGTCGATCTTGACGTACTCGGGGCGCAGCTCCGACCATAGGCGCAGGCTGGAAAACCCCTCGCCCAGATCATCGATGGCGATTTCGAACCCCATGGCACGGTAATGCTTCGCCGCTTCGCGCAACAAATCATAGTCATAGGTGCGCTGGTTCTCCGTCAGCTCGATAATCACCCGATCCGGGCTCAATCCAAGTTTGCGCATGTAGCCCAGCGTTTCACCGTGCTTGGCATTGCGCTGCAACAGGCATTCCGGGCTGACGTTGAGAAACAGCTTGCCGGGCAGGTTCAGCCGGGCGAAGCTTTCCAGCACCACCTGGCGGCTCAGGTGCTCCACTTCCACGGCCAGTCTGTTTTCGTTTGCGGCACGGAACAGATCGAGGGGCGAATGCAAGGGACTATCGGAAGGCCCGCGAATCAGCCCCTCGTAACCGGCTATCTCGCCATTGCCCATTAAGACAACCGGCTGAAACAAGGCGGTTAGCCGGCGCTGCTCAACGATTTCCAGCAAATGCAGGCGCGCCTGCGTTTGGGTTTCATCCCAGACTGCCGATTCGAAACGGCACGCGGCACCCCGCATCGGCGGCACGGCAGATGCCATGGCCATGTGGCTGACAGCCTTTGCCTGAAACTTCGCGCTTCCCGGAGAACTCCCGAGAAATCCGAAATGGGTATTCTGCATCGCCCTTCCTCTCGCATATTTCATAATGAGAGGGGGATGCTAAGCCGGTATTGTGACAGCAGTATGACTGTCTGTCTGGGTGAGGGGTGAGGGGTGAGGGGTAAGGGGTGAGGGGGAAAAGCGAAGTTGGTGCAGGTTTTGACTTTCCGCCTCACTCCTCACCTTCTAACCCCTCACCATTACTCTTTTCCCATTACCCCTTCAGCGGCTGCGACAGCTCCTGCATGAGCTGCGTCTGGGCGCAGACGACCTTGCTGCCGCTACGTAGACATTTGCGCCGGTAATCGCCCTCCGCATCCATTTCCCAGGTCTGGCAGTTGTCCTTGAGATAGGGCTCCAGCCCTTCCTTGATGACGCGCTTCTTCAGCTTCGCATCCAGCACCGGAAAACAGACTTCGACCCGGCGAAAGAAGTTGCGCTGCATCCAGTCTGCGCTGGACAGATAGATATCGTGTGCGCCGCCGTTATAAAAATGAAAAATGCGTGAGTGTTCGAGGAAGCGGCCGATGATGGAACGCACCCGGATATTTTCCGAAATGCCCGGAATCCCAGGCCGCAGGGCGCACACCCCGCGCACGATCAAATCGATCTTGACCCCGGCCTTGGACGCGTCGTACAGCGCGCTGATGATCTGCGGCTCAAGCAGGGAATTCATTTTGGCGACGATGAACGCCTTTTTGCCGGCGCGCGCATGAGATGCCTCGGTTCGAATCGACACCATCATTTCGCGGTGCAGGGTGAACGGCGATTGCAGCAAATAATTCAGACTGCTCGCCTTGCCCAGACCGGTGAGCTGCATGAAAATGTCATTGACGTCGTCGCCGATCTTCTCGTTGCAGGTAAACAGGCCGAAATCGGTGTACAGCTTGGCGGTACGCGGATGGTAATTGCCCGTGCCGAGGTGGATGTAGCGGCGCAACCCCTCTTCCTCGCGCCGTACCACCAGCAGCATTTTGGCATGGGTCTTGTAGCCGACGACGCCGTATACCACGTGGGCGCCCGCCTCTTCCAGACGCCCCGCCCAGTTGATGTTGGCTTCCTCGTCGAAGCGTGCCAGCAGCTCCACCACCACGGTGACTTCCTTGCCGCTATGCACCGCCTTGATCAGCGCTTCCATCAGCGCGGAATCGGTGCCGGTGCGGTAGATGGTCTGCTTGATCGCCAGCACGTTGGGGTCGTCTGCCGCCTGCTGGATGAAATCGACGACCGGCGCAAACGACTGGAAAGGGTGATGCAGCAGAATATCGCCACTTCTGATCGCCTGGAACATGTCGGGCTGCTTCGCCACCGTCGGCGGGGTACTCGGAATGAAGGACGAGTATTTGAGATCGGGCCGATCGACCCGATCCGGAATCTGCATCAGCCGCACCAGGTTGACCGGGCCGTTGACCTGGTAAAAATCTTCCTGGCTCAGACCGAATTGCCCCAACAGGAAGCTGGCCATTTCCGGCGAACAGTTGTCCGCCACCTCCAGGCGCACGGCATTGCCGAAATTGCGCTGCGGCAGCTCGCCTTGCAGCGCTTCGCGCAGGTTTTTGACCTCTTCCTCGTCGACGAACAGGTCGGAGTTGCGGGTGACGCGGAACTGGTAGCAGCCCTTGATCTCCATGCCGGAAAACAGCTCCCCGACATGCGCATGGATGATCGAGGAAAGGAAGACGAAGCCATGCTCGCAGCCGGCCACTTCCGGCGGCAGCTTGATCACCCGCGGCAATGAGCGCGGCGCCTGCACGATGGCGGCGCCGGAGGCGCGGCCGAAGGCGTCCTTGCCTTCCAGCTCGACGGCAAAATTCAGACTCTTGTTCAGTACGCGCGGGAAAGGATGGGCGGGATCGAGGCCGATCGGGGAAAGCACCGGCATCAGCTCGCGAAAGAAAAAATCCTTGATCCATTCGCCCTGGCCATCGTGCCAGTGGGTGCGGCGCAGAAAGCGGATATCGTGGCGCGCCAACTCGGGCAATATCCCCTCGTTCAACAGCCGATATTGCTGTTCCACCAACTCGTGCGCCTGCTCGGTAACCCGTTTGAACACCTGGCTCGCCGACATGCCATCCGGCCCCGTCGCGGTGGCATGGAGAGCGATCTGCTCCTTCAGTCCGGCGACGCGGACCTCAAAGAACTCGTCCAGGTTGCTGCTGACGATGCACAGGAACTTCAGCCGCTCCAGCAATGGGTTGCGATGATCCTCCGCCTGGGCCAATACGCGCCGGTTGAAGGCGAGCAGGCCGAGCTCGCGGTTGAGATAGTATTCCTGGGTGTGCAGTGCGGTCATGGGAGCGATTATCCTGAAGTCGGGTGAGCCGAACAGTAATGGGTGATGAAAACCCTCGACCATCCCCCATCACCCATTTCTCATTACCTGTTTCTAATGCTTAGGTGGCACAAAACCCGACACCGTATCCGCCCCGGTACCGAAGAAGTAGGACTCCACCTGCTCCGCCAGATACTTGCGCGCGCTGGGGTCGGCCATGGTGAGGCGATTTTCGTTGATCAGCATGGTCTGGTGCTTCAGCCATGCCGCCCAGGCTTCCCTGGAAACGCTCTCGTAAATCCGCTTGCCGAGTTCGCCGGGATAGGGCGGAAAATCCAGCCCATCCGCTTCGCGACCGAGCTTTACGCATTTCACTGTTCTTGCCATTTCATCACTCCATTCAAAGTAGTGCTAGTTGATCCCAGATTATCCATAGAGCCAAAACACCGCCGTAGGAGCGGCGCCCTCGCCGCGATTTTCGGCCGCATTCGCGCCGGGGGCGGCGCTCCTACATGCACAAGCATTCCAGTGGATCCGGGTTGATTGCACTTAAAATTATTTCAGGAAAATGCTCTACAGTTTTTTCACGAACACCTTGGAGCGGCGCTGATAGTTGTACAGCCCTTGCTTGGCTTTGGGCAGCTTGTCCACGCCGGCCTCGGTGAAGCCATGTTCGAGGAACCAGTGCGCGGTGCGGGTGGTGAGCACGAACAGCTGTTTGAAGCCCTTGCCCAGCGCCCTGACCTGCATGTATTCGAGCAATGCCTCGCCCCGCCCGGCACCGCGGTAATCCGGATGCACCGCCATGCACGCCAGCTCTGCGGCCTTCTCTTTCGGAAACGGATACAGCGCGGCGCAGCCGATGATCAGGCCGTCGTACTCCAGCACCGAGAAGCGGTCGATTTCCATTTCCAGCAGCTCGCGCGAACGCCGCACCAGGATGCCGTCGGATTCCAGCGGCCCGATCAGCGCGAGGATACCGCCGACATCGTCGATAGAAGCATCGCGCAGGGTTTCCAGCGGATCTTCGCTGACCATGCTGCCGATGCCTTCATGGGTAAACAGTTCCTGCAGCAATGCGCCATCGACATGGCGGCTGATCAGGTGCGCCCGCGCCACGCCCTTGCGGCAGGCCCGCGCGGCACAAGGCAGGTAATAACCCACATCCGTCGGCAGCGTGGCAGTGGCGGCAATAATCGCTTCCGCCTGTGCCGTGGTCAGTTCGCGCAGCAAATCCCCGTTTTCGCCGGCAACGCCGGCCGTGTCCATCAGGAATATCAGCTTGTCGGCATCCAGCGTGATCGCGGCGGAAGTCGCCACATCTTCCAGCGATAAATTGAACACCTCGCCGGTGGGCGAATAGCCGAGCGGAGAAAGCAGCACGATTTCGTTGGCGTCGAGCCTGCGCCGGATGCCGATCGCATCGATCTTGCGCACCTCGCCGGTGTGCATCAGGTCCACGCCGCCGAGCACCCCCATCGGCATGGCAGTGACAAAATTGCCGCTGGCCACCCGGATATCCGCGCCCGCCATCGGCGAATTGGCGAGACCCATGGAAAGCAGCGCCTCGATCTCCACCCGCACCGTGCCGGCCGCCTCCTTGACGCATTTCAGGGCGTCGTCGTCGGTGACGCGCATTCCCCCGGCATAGCGGATCGCCGCGCCGCGCTCGGTCAGCTCTTCCTCGATCTGCGGCCGTGCGCCATGCACCAGCACCAGCCGTACACCGAGGCTATTGAGAAGATTGAGGTCGTGCGCCAGCGCAATGAACTGGCCTTCGCTCACCACCTCGCCGCCGAAAGCAACCACGAAAGTCTTGCCGCGAAAGGCGTGAATATAGGGCGCGACCGAGCGAAACCACGCCACAAAATGGGTTCTGAATTCTGAGTGCTGAGTACCGACAGGCATCGAAAGCTAATCCGTTAGCGAATCAAACAAATACAAAGTTTACCCCAATCTGTTCGCATCGCGTCAATTCTCAGGGCTCTGCACTTAAAAGTCCCCCCACAGCATCTGCATCGCCGCCAAAGCCGCCAGCGCCGCCGTTTCGGTGCGCAGGACGCGCGCGCCCAGCCGCACCGGGGTGTAGCCGTAACGCTGTGCCGCCTCGGCTTCCGCCGGGGAAAGACCGCCTTCCGGGCCGACCAGCAGAGTGATATTGCCGGTGGGTTTGGGCAGGTCACGCAGCCCCATCTCGGCGGTGGGCGACAGCATCAGGCGCAATCCCGCTTGATCCTGCTGCCCCAGCCAATCGAGCAAAGGGCGGATCGGGCCGACCCCGGGGACGCGGTTGCGGCCGCTCTGCTCACAGGCCGCGACCACCACCCCCTGCCAGTGCGCCACGCGCTTTTCCGCCCGCTCGCCGGAAAGCCGCACCACGCTACGCTCGCTCGCCAGCGGCTGAATATGGCCTATGCCCAGCTCTACCGTCTTTTGCAGGGTGAAATCCATTTTCTCCCCGGCCGAAATCGCCTGGGCCAGCAGGACTTGCAGCGGCGATTCGCGCTCGACATCATGCCAGCCCACGATTTCCACCGTGACATTGCGCTTGCCGATGTCTGTGATGCGCGCATCACCTTCTCCTCCGCGCCCGTTGAACACGCTGACCCGGTCTCCGGCTTGCAGGCGCAATACCCGCGCGGCATGGTGCGCGGCCTGCTCGGGCAGCTCCGTCGTGCCGCTTTGGGCTAAAATTTCAGGGCAATAAAAGCGAGGATGGGTCATCACAATTTCCGCACTTCGTGTAAATGCACTCATGATAGACTAAGTTTAAATAGTATCAATCAAGCAGGAGTATCGAATATGGTTAGTTTGCAGACACCGGTTTGCGATTTCGGCTGGGAGGCCCCGGATTTCGACCTGCCCGGGGTGGACGGCAAACGCTATAACCCGGCCGCTGCGCGCGGACCCAAAGGCCTGCTGGTGATGTTCATCTGCAACCACTGCCCTTACGTCCAGGCGATTCGCGACCGCCTTGTGCGCGACTGCCGGGAGTTGCAGCAGATGGGCATCAACACCATTGCCATCATGTCGAACGATCCGGCCGACTACCCGGAAGACTCCTTCGACAACATGAAAAAGGTAGCACAGGAATTCGACTTCCCGTTCCCCTACGTGTGGGATGAAAGCCAGGAAGTGGCGAAAGCCTATGGCGCAGTATGCACGCCGGACTTCTTCGGCTTCAACGCCGACCTGGAATTGCAGTACCGCGGCCGGCTCGATGCTTCGCGCAAAGAGGCCGCGCCCACCGGCGCCCGGCGCGACCTGTTCGAAGCGATGAAGGAAGTGGCGTTGACCGGCAAGGGTCCGGCAGGGCAGATCCCGAGCATGGGCTGCTCGATTAAATGGCGTGAGGCGTAAAACGTGAGGGGTGAGGCGAAAACCGTGGCCTTTGACCGTTCGCTGACCCAGTGCTGGAAAGCCTTACATGGCTTTCGCCCCTCACCCCTCACGCCTCACCTCTGACGCCCATGCTCCAATCCATCATCGAAGCCGTTAAAACCGTGGCTCGGCAGGAAATCATGCCGCGCTACCTGAAGGTCGCGCACCAGCGCAAGATCGATGGCAGCCTTTTCACCGAGGCGGACATCGCCGCGCAAACCGCGCTGGTTTCGGCACTCAAGCACATCCACGATTACCCGGTGCTGGGCGAGGAAATGCTGCCGGAGCAGCAGGAAGCCCTGTGGCGTGCCGGAGAAGATGGGCTATGGTGCATCGACCCGATCGACGGCACCTCCAATTTCTTCAACGGCCTGCCTCATTTCGCGGTTTCTGTTGCCCTGATGCGTGATGGGCAAAGCGTACTGGGCGTGGTCTACGACCCAATGGCGGATGAAGTGTTCTGGGCGGAGCAGGGCAAGGGCGCTTGCCTCAATGGCGAACCGCTGCCGATCAAGGAACGTGTACCCGAATTCAACCATGCCATGGCGGCGATCGACTTCAAACGTCTCAAGCCACATCTGGCGCAGCAACTGGTGGCGTCGCCGCCATTTGCCTCGCAGCGCAACTTCGGCGCCAGCACGCTGGACTGGTGCTACGTGGCGGCGGGACGTTTCAATCTTTACCTGCATGGAGGGCAGAAGCTTTGGGATTATGCCGCCGGATCGCTGATCCTGACGGAGGCAGGCGGTTCCATGTGTACACTGGACGAGGACGATTTCTGGGCCGGCGATCTTTGGCAGCGCTCGGTCATTGCCGCGCTGAACCCTGATTTATTCGACGCCTGGAAAGCCTGGATCCGTGCACGGTAATAGCCCGGCAAGCCGGCCAGTCGAAACAAGCAAATCGAAACAAACGCCCCTTACCATTGCCTCCTCTCCCGCTTGCGGGAGAGGATTGAGGTGAGGGCAGTCCCTGCGGGAGAGGGTTGGGGAGAGGGGTATTGCCCTTTGATTTTGCCGACATCGGTCAAGTCTTATATCTTTTATCTATAAGAAATATTCTTGGGACAATAAAAATCTGTTATTGCCCTTAGTCCGGCTCGTGAGTGATAATCGTAGGTTTGAATAGCCCTTAGCAGAAAAAGGAAACAAGAATGGCCACTCGTAAAGACCTCGCGAACGCGATCCGCGCCCTCTCCATGGACGCCGTGCAAAAAGCCAATTCCGGCCACCCCGGCGCCCCCATGGGCATGGCGGAAATCTCGGAAGTGGTGTGGAACCATCACCTGCGCCACAACCCGGCCAACCCCAAGTGGTTCGGTCGCGACCGCTTCGTACAGTCCAACGGCCACGCCTCGATGCTGATTTACTCCCTGCTGCACCTGACCGGCTATGACCTGCCGATCGAGGAAATCAAGAAATTCCGTCAGATGCACTCCAAGACGCCGGGCCACCCCGAGTATGGCTACACCCCCGGCGTCGAGACCACCACTGGCCCGCTCGGCCAGGGCATCGCCAACGCCGTCGGCATGGCCATGGCGGAGAAGCTTCTGGCAGCGGAGTTCAACAAGCCGGGCCACGAGATCGTCAATCATCACACCTATGTTTTCGTGGGTGACGGCTGCCTGATGGAGGGCATTTCCCACGAGGCCTGCGCGCGGGCCGGCACTTGGGGCCTGGGCAAGCTGATCACCTTCTGGGACGACAACGGCATTTCCATCGACGGCCACATCGAGGGCTGGTACACCGACGACACCGCCAAGCGCTTCGAAGCCTACGGCTGGCATGTCATCCCCAACGTCGACGGGCACGATCCGGTGGCGATAGATGCCGCCGTGCAGGCCGCCAAGGCGGTGACCGACAAACCTTCGATGATCTGCTGCAAGACCGTGATCGGCAAGGGCTCCCCCAACAAGGAAGGTACCCACGACGTGCATGGCGCCGCATTGGGCGACGCCGAAATTGCCGCCACCCGCGCCAATATCGGCTGGAACCACGGTCCTTTCGAAATTCCCAAAGACGTGTATGAAGGCTGGGATTGCCGCACCAAGGGACAAGGCCTCGAAACACTGTGGAACAACAAGTTTGCCGAATATACCCAAGCCTTCCCGAAGGAAGCCGCCGAATTCAAGCGCCGCATGGTTGGAGATCTGTCTGCTGGCTGGAAAAAACACGCTGCCGACTTCATCGCCAAGACCAACGAAAAAGCGGAGACCATTGCAACTCGCAAAGCCTCGCAGAACTGCATCAACGGTCTGGCTCCGGTCCTGCCTGAATTCCTCGGCGGTTCCGCCGACCTGACCGGTTCCAACCTGACCAACTGGACAGGTTGCCACCACGTCAAGGGCAAGAGCACCGGCAACTACATCAGCTACGGCGTGCGCGAGTTCGGCATGTCCCACATCATGAACGGCATGGCGCTGCACGGCGGCCTGATGCCGTTCGGCGGCACCTTCCTGATGTTCTCGGAATACGCCCGCAACGCCCTGCGCATGTCCGCCCTGATGAAGCAGCGCGTGATTT
>JAUYEK010000057.1 GCA_030691435.1 Sulfuricella sp.
TCGAGAATCACCGCAGCGGCGAAAACGGCCCCAGCCAACGGCCCACGACCCGCTTCGTCAACACCGCAAATGAGCCAGTTTGAATGAGTGTTCATTTAACCTATAAAAAGCAGTTCAGCCACGGATTAACACAGATATACACAGATTATCAATGAGTTACCATTCTCATGGTAATCACCTTTTGGGTGAGTCACAAATCTTCAACAAGACATTGTTTTATCTGTGTTAATCCGTGTTCATCTGTGGATAAAAGCGGTTTTTAAGTTTAACCCAGATTATCCATTAGAGCCAAAACACCACTGTAGGAGCGTCGCCCCCGGCGCGAATACGGTCGAAAATCGCGGCGAGGGCGCCGCTCCTACATGCATGAGCATCCCAATGGATAATCTGGGTCTAACTCAAAAACGGCAGAATGGCATCCACTGCCCTTTCTGCGGTATTTTGCTTGAGGTCGCGATGCAGCCTGGAAAAGGCGCGGGTCAATTTCTCCCTGACCGGCCCATCATTGACCAGGTTCAGCACTGCCTGGGACAGGTTTTCCGGCGTGGCGTCATCCTGCAGCAGTTCCGGGACAATGAAGCGTCCTGCGAGAATGTTCGGCAACCCGACATAGGGCAGGGTTTTCTTGCGCTGCATCATGCGCCAGGTCAAAGGCGACATTTTGTACGTGATCACCATCGGGCATTTCAGCAAGGCCGCTTCCAGCGTCGCGGTGCCCGAGGCCACCAGCACGGCATCCGCGGCAGTCATGGCGACATGGGCATGACCGAACAATATCGTTAACGGCAAGTCGCCGCCTCCCGCGCGATACAGTTCAGTCTCGAACATATTGCGCGTTTCCCGGCTCAGCAGCGGCACCAGGAAATGCACATTCGGACTGGCGGCGGCAATCATGCGCGCGGTCTGCACAAACAGCTTGGCCATGTAATGAACTTCGCTCTGCCGACTGCCCGGCAAAAGTGCGATGACATGGCCGTTCTGGGATAATCTCAGCTGTTCGCGCGCGGCAATCCGGTCGGGTTGCTCCGGCAACATATCCGCCGACGGATGGCCGACATAAGTGGCCGGGATGCCCGCTGCATCATAGATTTTTTTCTCGAACGGGAACAGCACCAGCATATGGGACACAGCCCGCGCAATCTTGTGAATGCGCTCGCCGCGCCAAGCCCAGATCGACGGGCTGACATAATGGACGGTGGGAATTCCCTTCTTCTTCAGCCTGAGCTCCAAGTCAAGATTGAAGTCAGGCGCATCCACCCCGATGAATACGTCTGGCGGATTTTCCACGAAATGGCGCAGCAGCTTGTGCCGGATTTTGACGATTCCCCGGTAATGCCGCAGCACCTCGACATAGCCACGAACGGCCAGCTTTTCCATGGGAAACAGTGAATTTACGCCAGCAGCCTGCATTTTTGGTCCGCCGATGCCCACAAACTCGACACCTGGAACACGCTTCTTCAGCGCTTCAACCAGGTGGGCGCCCAGCAAATCACCTGATGCTTCGCCCGCTACAATTCCGACTTTCAATTGATGTAAAACCCTGTTAACGGACATGGCGAGAAGTGCCGCCCCGAATTATAACCAAAAGTAGGCGCTTCCAGGCGACGTCGCTTCTCACCGTGTCCGTTCCCTCTCTCCTACCTCTCCCCCAGAGGGGGAGAGTGATGAGGTGTCGCTTCGCGATGTTCACGTTATCGAATGATGCCGCGCGTGGAATGGGCGAGGAAATCGGTCAGAATCTGAATTTCTGGGCAGGCGTGCGCCTGTTCGGCCAGAGCCAGCTTCGCCTGTTCCAGGGTAAGCCCCGACTTGTACAGCGTTTTGTACGCGCGCTTGATCGCCAATATGGCTTCGCTGGAGAACCCCCTGCGCTTCAGCCCTTCCGAGTTGATGCCATGAGGCTGCGCTTCATGACCGGCCGCTGTGACATAGGGGGGAATATCCTTGAACAGGATGGTACCCATCCCGGTGATGCTGTGCCCGC
>JAUYEK010000061.1 GCA_030691435.1 Sulfuricella sp.
GCGGGCAAGCCCGCTCCTACTTCGCCCGCTGCTCGATGTGCCGCGTCGTTTGATTCTTGATTATGCGGCGCTGCACAGGTTGCAATGGATTGAGGACGAGAGCAATACAGATATTTCCTACGACCGAAATTACCTGCGCCACCGGGTCCTGCCCGAACTGGAAAAGCGCTTTCCCGGCTACCGTGTAACCTTTGCCCGTGCCGGCCGGAATCTGGCAGAAAGCGTGCAGCTATCTGACGACCTGGCTAGTATGGACCACGCGAATGCGGTGGTGAATGGCAATTTGCGGGTGGGTGCCCTGCGCAGCTTGTCCGGGGCGCGCGCCAGGAACCTGTTGCGCTACTGGCTGGCAGAGTTTGGGATTCCCATGCCTTCCGCCGGGCGGCTGGAAAACCTGCTGCAGCAGTTGTGCAGTGCCCGTGACGACGCTCAGGTTCGCATTGCCTTGGGAGACGCCGTGATCCGGCGTTATCGCGGCGAGGTGCATATTGAAGCAAAAATACTTGCGCCGCTGCCGGAACCGGCGTTGATCTGGTCGCTTCAGGATAGGCTGGATTTGCCCGGCCTGGGAGGTAGGTTGGTATTCGAGCGGACGACGGGGCAGGGATTGAGCCTGGTCAGACTGACCGCCGCACCGGTTACGATCAGGTTGCGCCAGGGCGGCGAGCGGCTGCGCCCGGATTGCCTCAGGCCCACACGCAGTTTGAAAAACCTGTTGCAGGAGGCGGGAATGCCTCCTTGGCAACGGCAAAGGCTACCGTTGCTGTTCAGCGGGGAAAAACTGGCATTCGTGCCGGGTATTGGAGTGGATTGCGAATACCAGGCCGATGATGGCGAAATTGGAGTCGTTGTAAAGCTCGAAACAGCCATATAGCTATTGCCTGATGGCTGGCTTCGGCCTTCATCCAGGCTTGTTCGTCTTTTCCGAATTACTTAACCGGCACCACCACTGCGCTGACGCCCAGTGAGCGGATTTTCGCCAGTGCATGGTCGGCTTCGGCCTTGTTCTGGAACGGACCGACGTTGAGTTTGGTTTCGGTGTAGGACTTGATGCCGTTCTGCGCCAGTTTTTCTTGCAGTTGGAGGGCATTGGTCGGGTTGGAGAAGACGCCGAGCTGCACGGTATAACCCTTGGGCGCGGGCTCGGCGGCCTTGGCGGGCGGCGGGGCTTTTTCGACCGGTTTTTCGGCGGCGGGTTTTGCCGGTTGCGCAGGCGGCTGCGCCTCCTGGGTCGTGCGCGCAGCGGTTTGGGGCTGGGCGGCGGCAGGCTTGACCGGGGCGGGGCGGGCGGAAACTTCGGCTTCAATGCCGGGTCTGACGGACGTTGGTTTGGCGGCCTTTGGCGCCAGTCCGGTCGGAGTGACTGGCGTGGGTGCGTTTACTACCTCCGGAGGTGGCGGTGGTGGCGTGGCGGGTTGAGCTTCCTGCTCTGTCGGGGTGGTCGGCGGGGCGGTCATTTCTTCCGGGGCCGGCGCGGCGGATTCGGGCTGCGCGACGGGGGAAAGTACGGTGTCCGGCGTAGTAGTCTGGGTGACGGGCGCTTCCGATTTATAGCGGGTCAGAACGGTGAGGGCTGCGATGGCGGCTGCCACCAGGATAGAAGCGACAATAACGCGTCGGATGGCGCGTTTCTTGATCTCGTTTTGTTCGTCGAGTGACGGTTGCCCCGGCATGGTATTGTCCTTGTTTTAATGGAAAATCCGGCTGCGCTGAATGGTAGCACGATATCCCCGGCCGCAACAGCGCACAGGGTCAAGGTCGCATAAGACGTTTATTTTAAGTGATAAATGTGGTATTTTTACACGTTTTAATTAAGCATCCGGAGAAAACGAATGGCTGTTGAACGCACCCTCTCAATCATCAAACCCGACGCAGTGGCAAAAAACGTGATCGGTAAAATTTATTCCCGCTTCGAAAGCAATGGCCTGAAAATCGTCGCCTCGCGCATGATTCATCTGAGCCGTTCCGAAGCTGAAGGCTTCTACGCGGTTCATCGCGAGCGTCCTTTCTTCAAGGATCTGGTCGAATTCATGATGTCCGGTCCGGTGATGGTGCAGGCGCTGGAAGGCGAGAACGCCGTCGCCAAGAACCGCGATCTGATGGGCGCCACCGACCCGAAGAAGGCCGACAAGGGCACTATCCGCGCCGATTTCGCCGAGAGCATCGATGCTAACGCGGTGCATGGCTCCGACAGTCTGGAAAACGCCAGGATTGAAATTGCCTATTTCTTCCCGTCGATGGAAGTCTATTCAAGTTAATGCAGATCGAAACAAGCGCCCCTTACGTTTGCCCCCTCTCCCGTCTCGCCGTGGTCGCTGCGAAGCAGCGGGAACCCGGCGGGGACACTCCTTGCGGGTGCAGGGAGAGGGTTGGGGAGAGGGCGTCTTGACCGTCAACCTGCTCGACTTCGACCAAGAGAAGCTTGCTGCTTTCTTCGCGGAAAGCGGCGAAAAGCCGTTCCGCGCCAAGCAGCTGCTGCGCTGGATGCATCAGTTCGGGGAAAGCAATTTCTCGCGGATGAGCGATTTGTCCAAGGCGCTGCGGGAGAAGCTGGGCGGGCTGGCGGTAGTCGAACCGCCGCGCTTGATGCAGGAGCAGATTTCCGACGACGGCACACGCAAGTGGCTGCTCGACGTGGGTGCAGGGCAGGGCGTTGAAACCGTGTTCATTCCCGAGGGAGATCGCGGCACACTGTGCGTTTCCTCGCAGGTGGG
>JAUYEK010000064.1 GCA_030691435.1 Sulfuricella sp.
TAATCAAGAAATCCGAGGGAAAAATGAGCAAGGTTCCATTGACAACACACGGCGCCGAATTGTTGCGCGCCGAACTGCATAACCTGAAAACCGTCGAGCGTCCGAACGTGATCGCCGCCATTGCCGAGGCTCGCTCGCACGGCGACTTGTCCGAGAATGCCGAGTACGATGCGGCCAAGGAACGCCAGAGCTTCGTCGAGGGGCGTATTGCCGAGGTCGAGTTCAAGCTGTCCAATGCCCAGATCATCGACCCCAAGGAGCTCGATGCCGAAGGCCGTTGCGTGTTCGGCGCCACCGTCGATCTGGAGGATCTGGCAAGCGGTGAAACCGTGACCTACCAGATCGTCGGCGACGATGAGGCCGACATCAAGCAGGGCAAGATTTCCATCGGTTCGCCGATTGCCCGCGCACTGATCGGCAAATTCGCCGGCGATGTCGCCGAGGTGCAGGCGCCGGGTGGAGTGCGCGAATATGAAGTGCTGGACGTGAAGTACATTTGAGTAATGAGGGAAGGGTAATGGGGAATGGGTGATGAGGAAACCCATTCCCCATTACCCTTACCCCATTACTCTTTAAGGCAGTATCAGTTTGGGTTTTTCGGACGGCCTGTAAACGATCAGAACCTTGCCGATGTGCTGTACCGATGCGGCGTTCAAAGTTTCACAGATTTCAGTTAGCTGGCTGTCGCGCGTCGCCTTGTCGCGGCTGTGCGATTTGACCTTGATCAGCTCATGGCTGGCGATGCTGCGCTCGAGTTCCTTCATGACCGCCTCGGTGAGGCCGGCGTCGCCGATCGTCACCACGGGATTCAGGTTGTGAGCCTGGGCGCGCAGAAAGCGCCTTTGCTCCGGAGTGAGCGATAACATAATGACATCCTTAACAAAAGGTTCGCAGTTTACCCGATGAAGCGCACTAAAACCAGCAAGGCCTGGATGATGGAGCACGTTACCGACCCCTACGTCCAACTGGCGAAGCACGAAGGTTACCGTTCGCGCGCCTCGTATAAACTGCTGGAAATTATCGAGCGTGACCACCTGCTCAAGTCCGGCATGAGGGTGGTTGACCTGGGCGCAACGCCGGGGGGGTGGTCGCAGGTGGTGGCGCAGAAGCTGGCGGGCCAGGGGAAGGTGATCGCGCTCGACCTTCTGGAAATGCTGCCCCTGGCTGGCGTGACTTTTATCCAGGGTGATTTCCGCGAAGATGCCGTGCTGGCCGAACTGGTCAAGGCGCTGGATGGTCGTCCGGTGGACCTTGTTATTTCCGATATGGCCCCCAATCTCAGTGGTGTCGGGCTGGTTGACCAGGCACGGGCGATGCACCTTGCCGAGTTGGCGCTGGAGTTTGCCTTACAGCATTTGAAACCGGGCGGCAGTTTCCTGGTCAAAGTGTTTCAGGGCGATGGCTTCGATGAGTACATCCGGACAATGCGCGGACATTTCAAGCAGGTGGCGACGCGCAAGCCGAAAGCCTCGCGCGGTCGAACCAATGAAACCTACCTGCTCGCAATTGGGTTAAGCAGGCAATCCGCATAGCGGATGCTCGCAAAAGATCTGACACGAGCCGAATAAAGGGTTTAGAATTTGCCTGCATAATGCGGGCTTGAGGAGCGGTTTTGAATAATCTGATGAAAAATATTGCAGTCTGGCTGGTGATCGCGCTGGTGCTGATGATGGTGTTCAATCATTTCGGTCAGCGCCAGGCGGCTGTCCAGGCGCCGCTGGAATACTCCCAGTTTCTCGAAGAAGTGAAGCAGGGCCAGATCGCCAAGGTATCGATCGAGGGTCATGTGCTGAAGGGCGTGAGGGCCGACGGCAAGCGTTTCGTCACTTATGCGCCATCCGACCCCTGGATGGTGAGCGACCTGCTCAAGAACGGCGTGGTGGTGGAAGCCAAACCGGAAGAAGAACCCTCCTTCCTGATGAGCCTGTTCATTTCCTGGTTCCCGATGCTGCTCCTGATCGGCGTGTGGGTGTTCTTCATGCGCCAGATGCAGGGCGGCGGCCGCGGCGGCGCCTTTTCGTTCGGCAAGTCGCGTGCGCGCATGCTCGACGAATCGACCAACACCGTGACTTTTGCCGATGTGGCTGGTTGCGAGGAGGCGAAGGAAGAGGTATCGGAGCTGGTCGATTTCCTGCGCGACCCGTCCAA
>JAUYEK010000072.1 GCA_030691435.1 Sulfuricella sp.
GCCAGCATGGCCTGTGCCTCGCGCTCCTGGGAGCGGCGGCTTTCCTGCTGCAGCGGGATGTTGAGCTCGATCATCAGTTCCCATTCGTTGATCCGGCCGCCGCTCTGGATCGGCGACAGACCCAGGTTGAAATCAGGATAGCGGTTGCGGTAAACCAGTTCGCGGTTTTTGGTGGCGGCGGTAACGCGCGCTTCCTCGACGAAAAGCTGCGGGTTGCGGCTGCGCAGGCGCTCTTCCAGCGCGCCATGATCGAGTTTGGCGGGCGACGGAATCGGACGCAAGCGTTCGGGATCGGCCAGGGGCGCCATCGCCGGCCGTTTAAGCAGGGTGTTGAGCTTGACTTGGGCATGGTGGCGCTCGTTGCCGATCGCCACCAGTTCGCCGCGCATCCCGGTCTGTTCGACCTGAACGCGGATCACGTCTTGCTGCGGCGCCAGGCCGCTGGCATAGCGTGCCTGGGTAATTTTTTCCAGGCTGCCGACCAGGCCGAGGATTTCTCGGGTCAGAACCTCGACGTGTACCAGCACATAATACTGGGCATAGGCTGCCTTGATGCGCGCCGCCAGTTCGGACCAGTTCGCCGATGCGCTGCCCCGGGCCTGGTTGGCTTGGGCTTCTGCCACATCCTGCTTCAGATCGCGTTTGCCCCAGAACGGCACGGGCTGGATCAGGGTATATTTGGTGCTGCCGATCCGGCCAGGCAGCAGGTTGGGGCTGGCATCCGTGCCCTGGTTGGTGATGTCGCGCAGCTCGGTGCGCAGCGTCGGGTCGGGCAGAGCGCCGGCGGGATAGACCCGCTCCGCTGCCGCTTCCGCTTCGTAGCGCATGGCGGCGAACTCGGGGTTCTGGTTGCGCGCCAGTTCGAGCAGATTTTCGACGCTGGCGCCGGGCAGCGATGCAGTGGGTTCGGCCAGTGCCGGCGTCGCGGCTAACGTCAGCGCAAATGCGATCAGCCGCAGCCCGCCTGACTTAAAGGGATGGTGAGGAGGTTTCATTGCCTCTGTCCTTTCGATGCGTGCGACGGGAAGCCATGCGGCCTCCCGTCAGCGGGCTTATTTTGCCGGCTCGATGTGTGAGATCACATAACCAGCCTGGGGGTCCTTGGCGAGGCCGAAGGTGACTGCCTGGCCGGTCTTTAACCCCGACAGGATTTTCCTGTCGGCGACCTTGATGTCCATGGTCATGGCGGGCCACTTGATGGCAGGAATGGCTTCGTGGGAAATGTTCACGGAACCGGCGGCATTGTCGACCTTGTTGATCGTGCCCCTGCCGCTGGCCGCATCGGCGGCATGAAGGTTGGAAATGGCCGCCAGCATGGTGATGGCGGCGATGAGGGTGGTCAGCGCTTTTTTCATGACGTGCTCCTTGTACGATAGCCAATGATCGGATCAATCCGTTGGCTGGTCGTTACTTTAAGTCCTATAAAAAGCAGTTCAGCCACGGATTAACACGGATTTACACAGATTATCAATGAGTTAGCGCTCTCGCCCTAATCACCTTTTGGGTGAGAGGCAACATCGGCAATACATTGCTTTATCCGTGTTAATCCGTGTTTATCTGTGGATAAAAAAGGTTTTTAGGTTTATGGATCGAATTTGGGAAGTAAATTCAGGAGAAGCGCGCGTGAGGGGGTCGCTGAGGCTGTTCGGGAAAGAACAGCGGGAAGTGGGTGTCAAAAGCGAATTTGAAAGAGAAGCTGGCGTTATCGCTCAAGCCGGTGGGCGCGGGCAGCAGAGCGGGCGCGCCGCCCAGGTGGCAATAGCCGCAATCGTCGCACTGGGTTTGGGGTGTGGCGGAGGGCGTATCCTGAACATGGCCGCAATCATGGCCGTCATGATGGTCTTGCATCCCGGCCTGCATTGCTGGCGGCGGGGTGTGGTCGTGACGGCAGAACGACATCCCGGCCGCAGCGAACCCCTGCAGTGGGAGCCACAGCAGCAGAAAGCCGAGGATGAGATTGCGCAGGCAGTGCCTCATGATTTTTTCGTGTATTGATTTTCTTGTGCGTTGACATGGGAGCATAAAACAAAAGAGGCCATTACCGCAATAAAGTTCCCGAACGCAGGGTTTATCCCGGATTACCCATTAGGGCCAAAACACCGTTGTGGGAGCGGCGCCCTCGCCGCGATTTTCAACTGCATTCGCGCCGGTGGCGGCGCTCCTGCATGCACGAGCATTCCAATGGACAATCTGGGTTTATGACATTTATATGCGGGTGGTTGCGTGCTAGAATCGGTCAAGCTTTCATGGAGTCCATCAAGTGCTAGGGAAATATCTGAAATTCATCAGGGGCGGCAAATCCGGCAGTGACAAGCCCAATGCTGCGCCCCCTGCTTCCAGGCCCGCTGCTCCGCCTTCCCCTTCCCCGGGCGGATTTATCCCCTTGCTCGATTCCCTTCCGTCCGTGGCGGATGAAGAGTCGATCGACACCGGCCATATTGCGGCGGATAACGTGGTAGCCAGCATTCCGGAAATCGAAACGACCGGCCAGCGGACCAATGCGGAAGAGCTGCGGCAGAAAATCATCGGTCGCCAGCCGGTTCTGAACCGTTCCCAGCAGATTATCGGCTACGAATTACTGCTGCGCAGTAAAGTTCTGCCCACGGTCAAGGCGCCAGACGCAGCGCTGAGGCGGATGCAGGACGAGGCATTGATCCGCTGCCTGGTGGGCCTCGATGTCAACAGTCTGCTCGAAGACAAGCTGGCATTTGTCGGAATTTCTCCCGCCATGCTGGAAAGCCCCCTGCTGCGGAAATTACCCAGCAAGGGGGTGGTGCTGGTCGTGTGCCCGGATCAGGACAAGCTGGAGGACAACCTGCTGCGTTGCCGCGAATTAAGGAACCTGGGCTACCAGATTGCGCTCGATGATTTTGAGGTGAAACGGGGTCTCGGGCAATTTCTCACGCTGGCGAGCTTCATCAGGGTGGACGTTGCCCGCTTCAACGCCATTGAGCTCGGCAAGCTGGCGGATCACTTTCTGGATAAGTCTACGCCGCAGCTGCTGGCGAAAAACGTGGAGACGGATGACGATTTCGAGGCCTGTTACAAGATGCGGTTCCATTGCTTCGAGGGCAATTATTTTACCCGTTTGCGCCCCTCCGTGCCGCCCCATGTCAATATCGACCGCATCAGGATCCTGGAACTGCTCAACATGGTGAAGAGCCAGAAAGAAATCTCGCAACTGGAGGAAGGATTCAAGCACGATGCGATGCTTTCCTACAAGCTGCTGCGCTACATCAACGCGCCGGTCAATGGCTTTCAGCAGCAAATCCGCTCCATCGCCCATGCGTTGCTGATTATCGGGCACAAACAACTGTATCGCTGGCTGACGTTGCTGCTGTTTACCAGTGGCAAGGCGGATCCGCGTAGCAAGGCGCTATTGCAGAATGCGTTGGTGCGTGCGCGCATGACGGAACTGCTGGGCCAGGGCAAGCTGCCGCTGGCCGAGCGTGAAGGCTTGTTTATCGTGGGGATATTTTCCTTGCTGGACGTGTTGCTGAACGTGCCGATGGAACAGGCGCTGGAGCATCTGCAGCTGCCCGGCCCGGTCATGGCGGCGCTGGCCCGTCGCGAAGGCGTCTACGCCCCTTTCCTGGCGCTTTCTGTGGCGTGCGAAGAAGCAGATCAGGAGGCGATCATTGAGTATGCCGCCGCTTGCGGGCTGGATGCCAATGAGGTCAATACCGCCCAGGTCAAGGCGCTGGTTTGGGCCGGGGAAATCGACCTTTAGTTTCTGATCTCCGCCAAGTCCGCTGCGGACTTGCTATAAACGCCCTAGTTTTCCCCAAGTTAGGAAACTCCTATGAACCCAGATAATCCATTTAGAGCCAAAACACCGCAAGGAGCGGCGCCAACCCTCTCTCCAACTCTCCCCCAAAGGGGGAGAGGGCGATCGTCCCTTCCCCTTCAAGGGGAAGGTTATGGGGATGGGAGTTGGCCGCGATTTGCGGCCGCATTCGCGCCGGGGGCGGCGCTCCTACAGGCACGAACATTCCAATGGATAATCCGGGTTAAACGAAATCGGCCTTGTGTTTAATGGTGCGATTTCTATAAATACCCCCAGTAAT
>JAUYEK010000086.1 GCA_030691435.1 Sulfuricella sp.
GAAGCTGTGGCGGGGAATTAAAGTCAGTCCTGTAGAAGCGCCGCCCTCGGCGCGAATGTGGCCTCAAATCGCGGCGAGGGCGCCGCTCCCACAGCGGTATTTTAGCTCTAACGAATAATCCGAATTATTAAAGACACCGCAACAGGATTCCCCTGACCTCCCCATCGGTCAACACAATGGGGTTGGTCTTCATGCTGCTGCCGCGGCTATTTGCCACGATCAGGTCCAGATCGGCTTCGCGGATACCGTAGGCACCCAATGACGGAACATTCATCCTTACCGTCCACCCCTTGAGGGTTTGCACCAGGAGCACCCGCGCGCCAGCATCATCCAGCTGAGCTTTGCCACCAAGCAGCCGACCGATTCTGGCGTACTTCTCCAGGGCTGGGCTGCCCGGGTCACGTTCTTCCAGTGCGCGGATATTGATTTCCGTCGCCTCCGCCACGGTTGCGCCGCAAGCCACGCCATGCGGCACAGGAAAGAGCGCCCCCAGCGGCGCAGCCAAACCATGCACCGATCCCAGTCCCACCTGCGCCAGGGTAATGCCCGAAAGCAACGCGGCATAAGCCATTCCTGTCCTGCCATCAGCCGCCTTCTCGCCGCCCTCGTACCAATCCAGCAGACCTTCGCGCACGTAACCCAGGCCACTCAGCGCCAGCGCATCGACAAAGGGATTGGCGCGGGTTGAAACATAGGATTCCAGCAGCTGGGTCAGCGCGTCCATGCCGTTGGCGGCGATCAGATCGGGCGGGCAAGAGGCGAGCAACGCTGGGTCCACCACCGCATATCTCGCCACCAGCAGATCGTGGCGGAAGGACTTCTTGAAACCGTCCGGCCCGTGCATGCTGAGGACGGCATTCTTGGTGGCCTCCGAACCGGTTCCCGCAGTGGTCGGCACCGCAATAAAGGGCAGCGACGGACCTTGATAAGGCCGCTCCGGCCCCACTCCTTCGAGGTGATCCATCACCGAATTGCCGTGGGGCAGCAACCCGGCAATCGCCTTGGCGGCATCCAGCACACTGCCGCCGCCAATGCCCAGCACGACCTCGATACCGGCATGGCGGTATACCCTGACGGCCTGGTCTACCAGACCGGGCGAGGGCTCCTGCCCCACCACCATATCTTCCCAGGACAGCCCCCGCCCCTTCAGAGCGTCGATCAATCCCTGCCAGTGCAGAGAGGCTCGAAACGACCTGCCTCCGGTAACAATCAGCACGCGCTTGCCCAGCGACTGGAGCAACTCGGGCACATCGCTCAGGCGCCCCTCGCCAAAAAGAATTTTCGGCAGGCCTGAAATTGAAAATGGAGATATCATGTCAGCGACAATTCGAACAGAAAGCCCGATTCTACTGGATTTACCCTATGCTGGAACAATCTGGAATTCGAGATATTGTTGTCTTGTATTATTGGAATATTAGAATATACTTAAAATATGGAGTGCGAGTTTGAGTTTAGTATAATGTTGTTCAAGGCAAAATTTTAATATCAGTCTAAATCTGGAGGACAACTAAAATGTTAAAAGTTATCGGTGGTTTTATTGCAGGGTTGGCCTTTATCGGACTCATGGCTTATAACTTCATGAGCAGCATGATGTTCTGGGAAATGCCCAGCCCGTTCGGCGTAGAGGAAACCGTCGCGCGTATCCAGCAGAATATCCAGAATGCCGGTAACGGCTGGGCCTTGGCCGGCCTGCGCAATCCGGCCAAGGCGGTTGAAGCGGATGGCGGCAACGCCTTGCCGGTAATGATGGTCGAAGCCTGCAGCACCAAATACTCCGGCCCTATTCTCAAGGACGACACCGTCCGTTTCCTCTCCATCCTGATGCCCTGCAAGATTTCCGTTTACAAGAAAAATGATGGGAAAACCTACATTGCCGGGATGAATGCGGGACTGATGGGCAGGATGTTCGGCCCCATGGTCGGCGAAGTCATGTCTCACGTCGCGAAAGACCAGGCCAAGTTCGTGATCTTCGATGCAAGCAAACCAGCCCCCCCGATGATCAAAGGCACGCCCGGCGCAGCTGGTGGCGCTGCTGCGGGTGGCGGTGGCGGCTGCTAGGCGGCATGGCGCCAGAAATGCCTAGAGCGGACTATTCGCAAAAAAGATCGTATCAGGAGGGAGTATTATGTTTTCAAAATTAAAAATTGCCCTGTCCACGCTGGTGGCAGGGGCCACGGTGGCAGCGCTGACTGCTTTCGCCACGCCAGCTCCCGCACCCGCGCAGACAGCGGCCAAGGCAGCTCCGGCTGCTCAGGCAGCAATGCCGGCAGCCCTGGTCAAAAAAGCAAGCAACTCAACCGCTGACCACAGCAAGTTCAAGGAGCTGCAGAAGGAGTTTAAAACTGCACCTGAAATCACCAAGGCCTGCCTGATCTGCCACACCGAGGCCGCCAAGCAGATCCACAAGACCCAGCACTGGAACTGGGAGTACCGCAACCCGAACACCCAACAGAAGCTGGGCAAAAAACACGTCATCAACAACTTCTGTACCGCAGTGGAATCGAACCAGAAATTCTGTGCCGCCTGTCACATCGGCTACGGCATGGAAAACGACAAATTCGACTTCACCGCGGAAGAAAACGTCGACTGCGTCGTGTGCCACGAGTCCACCGGCACCTACCGGAAAGTGCCGGGGTTGTCGGGGCATCCTACCTATAAGGATATGGAGTTCCCGCCGCATTCCGGCAAAATTGTCAAAGCCCCCGATCTCGGCAAAGTCGCCCAGAGCGTCGGCAAAACCAGCCGCGCGAACTGCGGCGCCTGCCACTTCTATGGCGGCGGCGGCGATGCGGTGAAGCACGGCGACCTCGACAGCACGCTGAAAGACCCGCCCAAATACCTCGATATTCACATGGAGAAAAAAGGGCTGAACTTCAGCTGCGGCACCTGCCACATGACATCGGCCCACCAGGTTCCGGGCAGCCGCTACGCACCGACTGCAGCCGGCAAAAAGGATGCTGTTGCTCCGCACATGCGCGGCAAGGTCGACGACAGCAACCCCACCAGCTGCCAGTCCTGCCACGGCACCAAGCCGCATCCGGCAAAAATGGCCAAACTGAA
>JAUYEK010000112.1 GCA_030691435.1 Sulfuricella sp.
ACATGGTCGATGATCCAGAGCTGCTGGAACTGGTCGAAATGGAAGTGCGCGAACTGCTTTCCAAATACGACTTCCCCGGCGACGACACCCCGATCATCATCGGCTCCGCCCTCAAGGCGCTGGAAGGCGACCAGAGCGACATCGGCGAACCCTCCATCATGAAACTGGCCGACGCCCTCGACACCTACATACCCCAGCCCGAGCGCGCCATTGACGGCGCCTTCCTGATGCCGGTGGAAGACGTGTTCTCCATCTCCGGACGCGGCACCGTCGTCACCGGACGTATCGAGCGCGGCATCGTCAAGGTCGGCGAAGAAGTCGAGATCGTCGGCATCAAACCCACCATCAAGACCATCGTCACCGGCGTAGAAATGTTCCGCAAACTGCTGGATCAAGGCCAGGCTGGCGACAACGTCGGCGTCCTGCTGCGCGGCACCAAGCGCGAAGAAGTCGAGCGCGGCCAGGTGCTGGCCAAGCCCGGCTCGATCACCCCGCACACCAAATTCACCGCCGAGATCTACGTCCTGAGCAAAGACGAGGGCGGCCGTCACACCCCGTTCTTCCAGGGCTACCGCCCCCAGTTCTACTTCCGCACCACCGACGTAACCGGCGCGATCGAACTGCCGGCCGGCACGGAAATGGTGATGCCCGGCGACAACATCTCGATCACGGTCGCGCTGATCCAGCCGATCGCGATGGAAGAAGGTCTGCGCTTCGCGATCCGCGAAGGCGGTCGTACCGTTGGCGCCGGCGTCGTGGCAAAGGTTATCGAGTAAGAATCGGTGAGGGGTAAAGGGTAAAGGGTGAGGGGTGAGGCGGAAAACCTGCTTCTCACGCTTCACCCCTAACTCCTCACGAAAAATAGGCCAGTAGCTCAATTGGCAGAGTATCGGTCTCCAAAACCGAGGGTTGGGGGTTCGAGGCCCTCCTGGCCTGCCAGATAAATGGTGTGGAAAAGCGAACGGGCGACAGCAATAATAGTGATCGGGCGACCGGCATGTGTGCCGGTCGCTGTTTGCATTTCCGAAAAAGAAACCTTATGACAGATAAAATCAAGTTGGGCTTGGCTGTTCTGCTGCTTGCGGCGGGAATTGCCGGTTTTTACCTGCTGTCCGAACATGCTTTGGTGTTGCGTGTGCTGGCAGTATTGGCGGGTGTGGCCATGGCGATTTTCGTGGCACGGTTTACCGGGCCTGGCCAGCAGTTCTTTGCTTTCGGCAAGGATGCGTGGGTAGAAACCAAGAAAGTCGTATGGCCGACCCGCAAGGAAACCCTTCAGACCACCGGCGTCGTGTTTTTGCTGGTGGTAGTGATTGCGATTTTCCTGTGGATTGTGGATGCCAGCCTGATGTGGGCGGTCAAATTATTGATGGGCCAGGGGGATTGATGGCAATGCGATGGTACGTGGTGCACGCCTATTCGGGCTATGAGAAGAGCGTGCAGCGAGCCCTGCAGGAGCGCATTGAGCGCGCAGGCATGCAGGACAAGTTTGGCCAGATTCTCGTGCCGGTCGAAGAAGTGGTCGAGATGAAAAGCGGCCAGAAGAGCATCAGCGAACGCAAATTCTTTCCGGGCTATGTGCTGGTGCAGATGGAAATGGATGATGAGAGCTGGCACCTGGTGAAGAATACTGCCAAGGTGACCGGTTTTGTCGGCGGTTCAGCGCAGAAGCCGACTCCGATCACTGAAAAGGAAGTCGCTGCGTTGATGCAGCAGATTCAGGATGGCGTGGAAAAACCCCGGCCCAAGGTGCTGTTCGAGGTGGGTGAAGCGGTGCGAGTCAAGGAAGGCCCGTTTACCGATTTCAATGGCATGGTGGAAGATGTCAATTACGACAAGAGCAAATTGCGCGTGTCGGTGCTGATTTTCGGTCGTTCCACGCCGGTGGAGCTGGAATTCAGCCAGGTCGAAAAAGCCTAGTAATCAGTGCTGAGTCCTGAGTCCTGAGTTAGTGGTAAAAAGTTGAGCGGTTTTTAACGGGGAGAACATGGTCTGACGAAAGATGCGGGTTCGAGATTTATCTCAGGACTCAGCACTCAGGACTCAGAACTTAAATGTTCGCTTGCACCCATTTTAGAGGAGTTGTCAAAGTGGCAAAGAAAATCATCGGCTACATCAAGCTGCAGGTGCCTGCGGGCAAAGCCAACCCCAGCCCACCCATCGGTCCGGCATTGGGTCAACGCGGCCTGAATATCATGGAGTTCTGCAAGGCGTTCAATGCACAGACCCAGGGTCTGGAAGTGGG
>JAUYEK010000117.1 GCA_030691435.1 Sulfuricella sp.
TTCAGGCGTTTCGCCTTCACCATGCCCAGGCCGACGCTTTGCATCGCCATGGCGTTCTTGACGCCCTGAACAAAACCGTCCTTGAAATAAATGCCGAGAGAAAGCTTGAGCTCGTTGACGCGGCCAGTCTGCGCCAGGTTATTCCAGAACAGGGTGGCAAATTGCTGCGTCGTCTGGTTCTTCGGAGAAAGCCCCAGACGGTGGGCGTAATTGGCCAGGCCGTGCATGATATGGGTGATCGGCAACTTGCGCGGGCAGCGCACGATGCAGTTGTAGCAGGAAGTACACATCCACATCGAATCGGAGGTCAAAACCTCCTCGCGCTTGCCGGCGCGGATCATCATGAAGATTTCCTGCGGCGGATGCGCCCAGTGCGGGCCGAGCGGGCACGATCCGGCACACACGCCGCATTGCATACACATCTTGACCCATTGGCCTTCCTCGACCATTTCCTCAACTTCCTTGAGGAAATTATTGCGGTATTTTTCGCTCATTTGCCGTCTCCTAGAAGCCCTTCATCGGGCTCATACCGATTTTCTGGATCAGTGCCGCGTAATCGTTGATCAATTGCGGCACGCGCTCGATGTCGGTAATTGCGACTTCGAATGTGGACACCCGCTCTTCTTCCAGGGCCATGTTTTTCAGGGTGTCGCCGATCTTGCTCATGCGAACGCTGGCCAGCTCGGAACCCTTGACGAAGTGGCACTGGTAGTCGTCGCCGTGCTTGCAACCCATCATCATCACGCCGTCATAGCCGCTGCTCAGCGCGTCGTTGATCCAGATGGTGTTGACCGAACCCAGGCAACGCACCGGGATGACGCGGACGAAAGCGCTGTAGACGTTGCGGTTCATCGCCGCCATGTCGAGCGCGGGGTAGGCGTCATTTTCGCAGGCCAGAATCAGGATGCGAGGCTTCTCGGAAAACTCATCGGGAACGTCCACCGCTTTAAGTTGCGAGCCGACGGTATCAATCGAATAATTCTCGAAGGAGATCACGCGCACCGGGCAGGCGCCCATGCAGGTGCCGCAACGGCGGCAACGGGATTCGTTGAACAGCGGGAAGCGTTTCTCGTCTTCGTCGATGGCGCCGAATGGGCATTCCACCGTGCAGCGCTTACACTGGGTACACCCTTCGAGACGCACTTTCGGGAAGCTCAGATCGCCCGAACGCGGATGAGCGGCACGGCCCAGACCGGCGTTTTCGACCGCCTGGATTGCCTTCATCGCAGCGCCGGTGGCGTCTTCCATCGCCTGCACCATGTCCATCGGACGGCGCACCGGACCGGCGGAGTAGATGCCGGTACGGCGAGTTTCATAAGGGAAGCAGATGAAGTGCGAATCGGTGAAGCCGTACTTCAGCTGCGGCACATCCGGACCTTGACGATAAGTCAGATTGAGCACGGAAATCGGCTGGACGGCACCCTCCGCCTGGGAAGCGTTGTAGGCTTCCAGCAGAGAGTTGTCACCCCCTGCTGCGGCAATATCCGCTTTCAGCTTGGTGTCGATATCCACGCCGGAATTCGGCACCTGGCCAGTGGCGAGCACCACCAGGTCGGCATCGTCGATGGCGGTCTGGTCGTTCAGAATCACGTCGTGAAAACTCACCTTGCACTGGTTGCCGGCGGCTTCGACGCTGGAAACCTTGCCCTTGGTGAAAGTCACGCCCTTGTTCTGGCCGCTGCGGTAGAAATCCTCGCCGTTGCCGGGCATGCGCAGATCGGTGTAGATCACCACCGTGTCGATGTCAGGATTGGCATCCTTGAAGTACATCGCCTGCTTGACCGAAGTCGTGCAGCAGGAACCGGAGCAGTAAGGCAGATGCTTGCCGGTATCGTCGCGCTGACCGGCGCACTGAACGAACACCACCCGCTTCACTTCGCCGCCGTCGGACGGGCGCTTGATCGCGCCGCCGTTGGCCGCCTTGGCCAGCGCTTCCAGACCGGCCTGGTCGACCACGTTGGCGGACTTGCCATAGCCGAGTTCAGGCAGGTTGTTGGCATCGTACAGCGAGAAACCGGTGGCCTGAACAATGGCGCCGACTTTCTCGGTCGCAGTAGCGCCGGACTCGGTGCTGATCTCGACTTCGAAACGACCCGGAGCACCGCCTGTCTGGCTGGTGGTGGCATTGAGATAAACCTTGATATTGGCGTCGGCCTCGATCGCCGCAACCATATCCGCCACTGGCGTATCTTGCGGATCGGCATACGGCGACTTGCCCGGCGAACGCTTGTGCAGCTTGGCCGCCCAACCGCCGAGTCTGCCGGATTTCTCCACCAGCACGACCTTGTAGCCAGCCTTGGACGCTTCCAGCGCAGCAGTCATGCCGGATACGCCGCCGCCCACCACCAGCACGGTACGCTCGGTAACGGCTGCCGGATTGCCCTCAGGCAGGGTCATTTTTTTCACTTCGGCGCAGCCCATGCGGATGTAGTCTTCCGCCATTTCCTGCGTAGTCTCACGCGCCTCATCGGTCTCCGGCTGGCACCAGATCACGCCCTCGCGCAGGTTGGCACGGGACACGCAAACATCGTTGAACCCGAATGCCTCGGTCTTGGCCCGACGCGAACAGGCGCCGATCATGACATGGGTGACGGCTTCGCTGGCGATGTCGTCGCGGATCATCTTGATGCCTTCGGCGTTGCACAGGAACTCATGCTCCCTGACCAGCGCGGCCTTGCCTTCCTTTTTCGCCACACTGGCCAGTGCTGCCGTATCCAGGCGGTCGCCCAAACCACAACCCTGGCAAATGTAGGCTGCCACTTTCATATCTGCCATTTAATTACCCTCCACTCTGGCAACACGGTTGACCACCTGAATCGCGCGCAACGCCGAAGCGGTTGCACTTTGCACCGCACGGTTCACATCCAGCGGATTGGATGCGCAACCCGCGCCGAAGAAAGCGTGGTTGGCCGGATCGGCTTCGATAAAGCCGCTCGAATCGGACACGATTTCCGCCGGGAGGTTGGCGCCCTTGACGGACGGCTCCATGCCCACAGCCAGAACGACCAGGTCGTGAGGGGTCGCGTAGCGGTGGTAGCCTTCGGTATTCACGCCGTGCAGGATCACGTCACCGGTCTTCTCGTCCTGGACAGCCTTG
>JAUYEK010000147.1 GCA_030691435.1 Sulfuricella sp.
TCGACAGGCGGTGGAATACTACCTGGATGATTTTGAGGATATTTCCCGCTCCATAGAGGTGTTGTGCGATCCCGCCGACCCCGTACTGGATTGGGAAGCTGTCAAGCATGACCTACTCCGTCAGCATTAAGCAGAGCGCAGTCAAAGCGCTTGAAAAGATGGCACGGGAAGATCGACTGCGCATTATCGCTGCCATTGATCAGCTTAAAACCAATCCCACTGCGGGAGGCGTGCTGAAAGGTGAGTTTTCTGGATTGCGCCGTATTCGGATCGGCTGCTATCGCGTGGTGTACGAAGTGCAGGATCAGAAGTTGGTCGTGCTGGTCGTCCGTATCGGACATCGCCGGGATGTCTATCGATAGACGAAGCAGGTCTAAAATCAAAGGGGGTAGGCTCGAATGCTTTTATCTCCTTGCCTGTCGTTACCATTTTAAAAATGCGCCACAAGCGGGCCGATTGCCCTGTGTATGAGTGTTCCCATCCCGCCCCCTCAAAGAAAAACCCCTGCCCCGTTAGCCGATGAGGCTGCCCGTTGCGTCGCCTGCGGCCTGTGCCTGCCGCATTGCCCCACTTATCGCAAGACGCTGAGCGAGGCGGATTCGCCGCGCGGGCGTATTGCGCTGATGCAGGGCGTACTGGAGCGGCGTATCCCGGCAAACGAACGGTTTCAGGCGCATATCGATTTATGCCTTGCCTGTCGGGCCTGCGAGAATGTTTGTCCGAATAATGTGGAATATGGGCGTTTGATCAACGGAGTGCGGGGCATCGTGGAGAAGTCTCGCAGGCGCAGCGTGTTGCAGCGTCTGGGGCGGCGCATGTTGGTAGACGGCGTGGCAACGAAGCCTGCCGTGCTGCGCCTGGCGGGTGGTGCGTTGCGCACCTGGCAGGCTATGGCGGGCAAGGCTGGCTGGATGATGCGGTTGGGTCTGGCGCGGATCGCGACACGGCTGCCGCAGCTGAGGCCGCAGCCAGTCTGGCAAGCGGTTTATCCGGCTATGGGCAAGGCACGTGGCGAGGTAGGGCTGTTTCTCGGTTGTGTGGCCAGGGTGACGGACGTCGAAACTCTTTCGGCTTCGATTTTTGTGCTTAACCGGCTCGGTTATATGGTGCATGTGCCACCCCGGCAGGGCTGTTGCGGCGCCATGCATGTGGGTCTGGGTGAGTCGGAGAAGGCGAGTGCATTCGAAGGGCAGAATCTCCAGGCATTTGCTGGGATGAATGTGGAGGCCGTGATCTCGACCGCCACCGGTTGCGGCGCGGCGTTGAAAAACTATCCGCAGGATTTCGCGGGCAGGGTGAGGGACATCAGCGAATTCCTGGGCGAGGCCGATGGGTGGGGAGGGGGCTGGGAAGAGGCTGGAATTGCGCCGCTGGCAGAAAAAATGGCGGTGCATGAGCCCTGCTTGATGCGTAATGTGCTGCATTGCCAGGACAAACCTTATGACCTGCTGCGCCGCATTCCCGGCGCAACGGTTGTGCCCCTGGCGGGGAACGACCAGTGCTGCGGCGCGGCGGGGACTTATTTCCTGACTCAGCCGGATATGGCGGCAAGCTTGCTTGCTGATAAAATAGAGGCGGTAAAGGCCAGCGGTGCGCGGATTCTGGCGACTTCCAACATCGGTTGCGCCATGCATCTGGCGGTTGGCCTGAAGGCGGCAGGAATCGAAATCGAAGTGGTTCACCCAATAACTTTGCTGGCCCGACAAATGGGGTTTGAAAATGATAAAAATCGATGACTTGATCGTGGAATTCGACAAAGGCTTGCGCACCCTGCTTGCGCCGGCGCGAACCACGCGTCCGTTGCCGGGAAAGAGTCTGGCCGAAGCTGAAATGGGCGAGGAGGAGAAACGCCTGGCGGCGGCGCTGATGCGCGTGAACCACAGCGGCGAGATCTGCGCGCAGGCGCTTTACCAGGGGCAGGCGCTGACGGCGCGCAGGCCCGAAATTCAGCAAGCGCTGAAAGAGGCTGCCAGCGAGGAAACCGAGCACCTGAACTGGTGCGAAAGCCGCATCAATGATCTGGGCGGACGCAAAAGCCTGCTTAACCCCGCCTGGTATGCCGGTTCGCTGGTGATCGGCGCGCTGGCCGGCGCGTTGGGCGACAAATGGAATCTGGGCTTTCTGGCCGAAACGGAGCGGCAGGTGGTTCGCCATCTGGAGGGCCACTTGCAATGCCTGCCGGCCAGCGATGTAAAAAGCCGCGCGGTTGTCGAGCAGATGAAAGAGGATGAAGCCAGGCACGCCACTACGGCCTTTGACCATGGCGGAGCGGAGTTGCCCGCGCCGGTGAAGCTGGCGATGAAGCTTTCCGCCAAGGTGATGACGCAGACGGCATACTGGGTTTAACCCAGATAATCCATTAGAGCCA
>JAUYEK010000271.1 GCA_030691435.1 Sulfuricella sp.
GCAAATCGCGGCGAGGGCGCCGCTCCTACAGCGGTGTTTTGACTCTAAAATGGATTATCTGGGTTAATGAACAACAAATTTAGGAAACTCTTATGAACCTGCATGAATACCAAGCCAAGCAGGTGCTGCGCGAATACGGCATAGCCACGCCGCGCGGCACGGCGATAGACCGCGCATCCCAGGCGGACGGCGCGATAGCGGAACTGGGCGGCGATGCCTGGGTGGTGAAGGCGCAGATCCACGCCGGCGGGCGCGGCAAGGCCGGCGGCGTCAAGCTGGTGAAATCGCGCGAAGCGCTCAAGGAAGCGGTGGACGCGCTGCTCGGCAAGCAACTGGTGACCTACCAGAACGCGCCCGACGGACAAATGGTATCGCGCCTCCTGATCGAAGAAACCCTGCCGATCGCCCGCGAACTCTACCTCAGCCTGACCGTAGACCGCGAAACCGAGCGCGTCGCCCTGGTCGCCTCCAGCGAAGGTGGCATGGAAATCGAAGAAGTCGCCATGACCTCCCCGGAAAAGATTCTCAAGGAATTCTGCGACCCGCTGCTCGGCTTGCAGGATTTCCAGTGCCGCGCCCTGGCCTTCGGCCTAAATCTGGAAGGCCAACAGATCGGCGAGTTCGGCAAACTGGCCAAGGGCTTGTACCGGCTGTTCATGGAGAACGACCTGGCGATGGTCGAAATCAACCCCCTGATCGTCACCGCGACAGGCGGCCTGGTCGCGCTCGACTGCAAGATCGGCGTCGACGACAGCGCGCTGTACCGGCGCAAGAAACTGGCCGAAATGAACGATGCCAGCCAGACCGACCCGAAAGAAGTCGCCGCCAAAGAGCACGACCTCAACTACATCGCTCTCGCCGGCAACATCGGCTGCATGGTCAACGGCGCCGGCCTGGCGATGGCGACCATGGACCTGATCAAGCTGCACGGCGGCCAGCCCGCCAACTTCCTCGACGTCGGCGGCGGCGCCACCGCGGAAGTCGTATCCGAAGCATTCAAGATCATCCTCTCCGACGCCAACGTCAAGGCCATCCTCGTCAACATCTTCGGCGGCATC
>JAUYEK010000161.1 GCA_030691435.1 Sulfuricella sp.
TCCACCAAGATCTACGACCGTGAAACCGGCGAAGTCACCTATGGCCGCATCCCCTCTGGTTCGGTAGTGGTATCCGGCAACTTGCCCTCCAAGGACGGCAGCTACAGCCTGTACTGCGCCGTGATCGTTAAGAAGGTCGACGAAAAGACGCGCAGCAAAGTAGGCATCAACGAACTGCTGCGCGGGATATGAACGGTAGCCCGGATGAAACGGAGTGAAATCCGGGGGAAATCCCCGGATTCCGTTGCGCTGCATCCAGGCTACACTTGGCTGAATTGATATGTGCGGCATCTGCGGCGAACTGCGCTTTGACGGCACCCCCCCCGACTCTTCCGCCATCCGGCGGATGTCGGAGAAGCTCGCCCGCCGCGGCCCCGACCACGAGGGCATGATCAGCGACGGCCCGCTGGCTTTCGGCCACCGGCGCCTCGCCATCATCGATCTCTCCCCCAGCGGCGACCAGCCGATGGTGGACAAGGAACTCCGCCTTTCCCTGGTGTTCAACGGCACCATCTACAATTACCGGGAACTGCGCACCGAACTGGCGGAGATGGGCTACACCTTCTTCTCCGAAGGCGACAGCGAAGTCATCCTCAAGGCCTACCATGCCTGGGGCGAAAAGTGCGTGGAGCGCTTCTACGGCATGTTCGCCTTCGCCGTGTGGGACATGCGCCACACCAGCCTGTTCCTGGCGCGCGACCGCTTCGGCATCAAGCCGCTCTATTACTCGCTGGACGGCGCCAGCCTGCGCTTCGCCTCCAGCGTCCAGGCGCTGCTTGCCGCAGGCGGCGTAGACACCAGCATCGACCCGATCGCCCTGCACCACTACTTCACCCTGCACGCCGTCGTGCCTGCTCCGCGCACCATCCTCAACGGCGTGAAAAAGCTGCCCCCGGCCACCACCATGACGGTAAGCGCCACGGGGCAGGTTACCCAGCGCACCTACTGGAGCCTGGACGCCACCCGCCCGGCGCATAATCTGTCCGAGCAGGACTGGCTGAACGCCACCCGTGCCGTGCTGGCCCGCGCCGTGGAGCGCCACCGCCTGGCCTCCGACGTTCCGGTCGGGGTTCTGCTCTCCGGCGGGCTGGATTCCAGCCTGCTGGTGGGCTTGCTGGCCGACCACGTGGACGACCTGCTAACCTTCTCGGTGGGTTTCGAGGATGTCGGCGAAGGGGCGGAAAAAGCCGACGAATTCGAATATTCGGACCAGGTGGCGGAGCGATTCAAGACCCGACACCACAAATACCTCATTCCCAATTCTGAAGTATTGAAGCGCCTCCCCGAGGCCGTTTCCAACATGGCCGAGCCGATGGTGGGACAGGACGCGGTGGCGTTCTACCTGCTCGGCGAGCGGGTGTCGAAAGAGGTCAAGGTGGTGCTCTCCGGCCAAGGCGCGGACGAGGTGTTCGGCGGCTACTTCTGGTACCCGCGCATGGAGGCCGCCTCAGGCTCCGCTATCGACCGCTTCCGTCTCAACTATTTCGACCGCGACCATGCCGAATACCTGGAAACCGTCGCCCCGGCCTGGCATGTGCCGGACGTCACCGCCGAACTGGTGGAGCGGGAGCTGACCAAGCCCAAGGCCGATTGCTTCCTCGACCAGGTGCTGCGCTTCGACGCCACCACGCTGGTCGTCGACGACCCGGTCAAGCGCGTCGACAACATGGCCATGGCCTGGGGCCTGGAAGCGCGCGTCCCCTTCCTCGACCACGAACTGGTGGAGCTGGCGGCCAGGATGCCGCCTTCGCTGAAACTCAAGGAAGGCGGAAAATTCCCGCTCAAGGCCATCGCTCGCGGCGTAATCCCGGATGCGGTGATCGACCGCCCCAAAGGCTACTTCCCGGTGCCGGCGCTGAAATACGTGCGCGGCGAGTTTCTCGAATTCATGCGCGGCATTCTGCTGTCGGACGCCTGCATAAAACGCGGGCTCTACCAGCGCCCCTACGTGGAAAAACTGCTGGCCGAACCGGAAGCCTATTTCACCCGCATCCAGGGCAGCAAGCTGTGGCACCTGGCGCTGCTGGAACTGTGGCTGCAACTGAATGTGGATCCTTGCAGTCGCTGACATGAGCCTCATGAACCCGGATTCTTTACTAGCCCGTTATGCTCCTGTGGGTACGGCTTCAGCCGTACATGTCAGGCTGAAGCCTGACCTACAACGACTGCGAAATCCTGCCAATTCATGGCTAATGGGCAATTCAGGATGAAACTCTACGGCATCCCCAACTGCAACACCGTCAAAAAGGCCCGCGCCTGGTTGACGGAAAACAGCATCGCAATCCCTTTCCACGACTTCAAGAAACAGGGTATCAGCGAGGAGTTACTCAAGGTCTGGCTGAAACAGGTTTGCTGGGAACAGCTGGTTAACCGTCAGGGTGCCACCTGGCGCCAACTGCCGAACGAAGCCAAGGCCGCGGTCTGCGATGAAACCAGCGCGATTCACCTGATGCTGGAAAAATCCAGCGTGATCAAGCGCCCGGTGCTGGAACTGGACGGCAAGATTATCCTTGGCTTCGACGAAGCCATTTATCAAACTCTATTCAGGAAGAAATGATGGACAACAGCACACTGGAATTGGCCAAGGCCCTCATCGCCCGCCGCTCGCTCACGCCGGACGACGCAGGCTGCCAGGAAATCCTGATCGAACGTCTGGAAAAGCTCGGCTTCAAAATCGAGCGCATGCGCTTCGGCGAGGTCGACAACTTCTGGGCGCGCCGCGGCACCGCCGCCCCGGTGATCTGCTTTGCCGGCCACACCGACGTAGTTCCTACCGGCCCGGTGGAAAAATGGGGCAGCGAGCCCTTCACCCCGACCATCCGCGACGGCATGCTCTACGGGCGCGGTTCTGCCGATATGAAAACCTCGCTCGCCGCCTTCGTCACCGGCATCGAGGAATTCGTCGCGGCGCACCCCGGTCACAGCGGCTCGATCGCCCTGCTGGTGACCTCGGATGAGGAAGGCGTGGCGGTAGACGGCACCGAAAAAGTGGTGCTGGCATTGCAGGCGCGCAACGAGCTGATCGACTACTGCATCGTCGGCGAACCGACCTGCTCAACCCGACTCGGCGACACCCTGAAGAACGGTCGGCGCGGCTCGCTGTCCGGCACGCTGGTGGTGAAAGGCATCCAGTGCCACATCGCCTACCCGCATCTGGGCAAGAATCCGATCCATCTCTCCGCCCCGGCCATTGCCGAGCTGGCAAACACGGCCTGGGATCATGGCAACGAATATTTTCCGCCCACCACCTGGCAGATCTCCAACATCCAGGGCGGCACCGGCGCCACCAACGTTGTGCCCGGCACGGTGGAAATCCTGTTCAACTTCCGCTTCTCCACCGCGAGCACGGTCGATGGTCTTAAAGCCAAGGTTCACGCCATTCTCGACAAGCACGGCCTGGGCTACGATCTGGAATGGGCGCTCTCCGGAAAGCCTTACCTCACCCCCAAAGGCAGTCTGGTGGATGCGGTCGCCCAGGCAGTCAAGGACACCACCGGAATGGAAGCCGAGCTTTCCACCAGCGGCGGCACCTCGGATGGCCGCTTCATCGCCGACATCTGCCCGCAGGTGCTGGAAATCGGCCCGCTCAACGCCACCATCCACAAGATCGACGAATGCGTGGCCGTGGCCGACATCGAACCGCTGAAGGAAATCTACCGGCGCACGCTGGAAAACCTGCTGGCGACAAAAAGGTAGCCACAAAAAGGCGCAAAATACACAAATCAACCTGATACTCTTGTGACTTTTGTGTCTTTTTGTGGCCAATGACGAACATTTACCCATTGGTGAAAAAATGAGTTTCGATGAAGCAAAAATCCATCTGTCCACCGTGCGCGATCTGCTGCGCTTCGCAGTGAGCCGCTTCAACCAGGCCAACCTGTTTTTCGGCCATGGCACCACTAATGCCTACGACGAGGCGGCCTACCTGATCCTGCACACGCTGCACCTGCCGCTGGACCGGCTGGAGCCGTTTCTCGATGCGCACCTGCTGCCGGAGGAAGTCGATGCGGTGGTGGAAATACTGCGCCGCCGCGTCGAGGAACGCCTGCCTGCGCCCTATCTCACCCACGAAGCATGGCTGGGCGACCTGCGCTTTTATGTCGACGAGCGCGTGATCGTGCCGCGCTCCTTCATCGCCGAACTGCTGCGCGAACAGCTTCAGCCCTGGGTGGAGGATCCTGAAGCCATCACCAGCGGCCTGGACATGTGCACCGGCTCGGGATGCCTCGCCATCCTGATGGCGCTCACCTTCCCCAACGCCCTGATCGACGCGGTCGACCTCTCCGCCGATGCGCTCGATGTGGCACGGCGCAATGTCGCCGACTACGATCTGGAAGACCGGCTGAGCCTGATTCAGTCCGACCTGTTCACGGCCCTGGAAGGACGGCGCTACGACCTGATCGTAAGTAACCCGCCTTACGTCAACGCGCCTTCGATGCAGATCCTGCCCGAGGAATATTTACACGAGCCAGGAATGGCTTTGGGCAGCGGCACGGATGGCCTCGACGCAACCCGCGTGATCCTGCGCGAAGCCCCCAAACACCTGAACAAAGATGGACTACTGGTGGTGGAAATCGGCCACAACCGTGATGCGCTGGAGAAAGCATTCCCCGATCTGCCGTTTACCTGGCTGGAAACCAGCGCGGGAGACGAGCATGTCTTCCTGCTTACCCGCGAGCAACTGGGTTAATCCGACATCATAACCGCTTAACCCACAAAAAATTTTTCACCGCCAAGGGCGCAAAGGTTCGCAAAGGGAAAACCTTGCACAGGTTGCCCAACGCCCCAGCGCGTGTGTGGCGCAACAATCAAAGGGCATTACGCGAGCTACAATTCTAACGGCTTGACATCGTAACCATATAGGTTACACTTAAGCATGATTAAGTCGTTTGCACACAAGGGGCTGGAGCTTTTCCATTGCACCGGAAAAACCAAGGGCATACAGGCCATTCACGCCAAGCGGCTGCATCAGATTTTGACCATGCTGGAAGCCGCAAAAACCGTGGAAGACATGGACGCACCAGGACTTAAGCTGCACCCACTGAAAGGCACGCGCAAGGATATCTGGGCTGTGACCGTTCAGGCGAACTGGCGCATTACCTTTCGCTTTGAAGCGGGCGATGCGGAAATCGTCAATTACGAGGACTACCATTAGGAGATACCCATGAGCAGGATGCACAACCCCGCTCACCCCGGCGAAATACTTCACGACCTATGGCTGGAGCCGCTGGGCGTAAGCATTACCTATGCGGCGGAAAAACTTGGCGTAAGCCGCAAGACACTATCCAAGATCATCAACGGCAACGCGGGCATATCAGCGGACATGGCACTCAGGTTGTCCGCCTGGCTGGGCACGACCCCTGATCTGTGGCTAGTCATGCAAGCCCAGTGGGAACTGTGGCAGGCCGAGCAACTACCGAGACCAAAAATCATACCGCTGGAGCGGATAGCGGCTTGAGTGTGAAGGTGTTAATCCCAGATTATCCATTAGAGCCAAAGCACTGTTGTAGGAGCGGCGCCAACCCTCTCTCCAACTCTCTCCCAAAGGGAGAGAGGGCGATCGTCCCTTCCCCTTCAAGGGGAAGGTTGGGATGGGGATGGGAGTTGGCCGCGATTTTCGTCCGCATTCGCGCCGGGGGCGGCGCTCCTACATGCACGAACATTCCAATGGACAATCTGGGTTAATGCAAGACCTGGTACCGTGATTCGATGGACTTGATCAAGCTCGCCATCACGTCACGATTGATTGCAAAGAAAAAAGGGGTTGTCAAAGTGTACCCAACCACCCGCCGGGTGACTGCAAGCAGTCCTTCATGCCTTTGTTTTCTTTGCGCCTTTGCGGTTAACGAATTGCTACTTTCAGGATCATTTTAGCGTTTCACAATAGTCCAACACGCGGCAAATCAGCGGGGTGGCGGCGCCTTGCGTGGACGGCGAGCCGGTTTTTCTGATGCCGCAGCCGGAGCCACAGGAGGATGTGATCTGATCCTGCTTACGCGCTTCTCCTCGTCGGGGCGCGACTGCTTGTCTGCGATAGTAGGGGCTTCTATCCCCGCCCATTTCAATATCTGACGCACCTGTAGCGGATCCAGCTCCATAGTCTGCCCGCGCTTCAGGCGCGGCGGCAGGTTGATCGCACCGAAGCGCACCCGCATCAACCGACTGACGGTCAGGCCGACGGCTTCGAACATGCGCCGCACTTCGCGGTTACGACCCTCGCGCAAGACGACGCGGTACCAGTGGTTGATGCCTTCACCGCCCTGGTCGGAAATCGTATCGAAATTCGCCGTGCCGTCCTCAAGCTCGATCCCCGCCGTAAGCTGCTCCAACTGCTCGGGCGTGAGCGTGCCCAGGGTGCGCACTGCGTATTCGCGCTCCACTTCGAAACGTGGGTGCATCAAATGGTTGGCCAGTTCGCCTGAGGTGGTGAAAATCAGCAGGCCGCTGGTGTTGAAATCCAGGCGCCCGATGGCGATCCATTTCGAGGTTCTCATCTGCGGCAGGCGGTCGAACACGCTGGGACGGCCTTCCGGGTCGTCACGGCTGACGATCTCGCCTTCCGGCTTGTGGTAGAGCATGATGCGCGGCATCTTGCCCGCCGCACGAACTCGGACGTTCTTGCGATCCACCCGCACCATGTCCTCGTCGCTGATGCGCGCGCCCAGTTCGGCCACCTGACCGTTGACCGTCACACGCCCGGCCTTGATCAGTTCCTCCATGTCGCGACGCGAACCCAGTCCGGCCTGGGCCAGGATCTTCTGCAACTTCTGGGTCGGCAGCCCTCGACGCCCACGCGGCGTGCCGGCTTTCTCGACTACGTCATCATCCTCCTCAACTTCATGGACGTAGACGGGAGCGGGAGCCTCCACTTCCCAAGCGGGCTTCACTTCGGTCTGCGCCTTCAGCGGCTTGCGAAACGGCGTCTTCTTGCCGCCGCGAAATTCCTGGTTGCTCGCTTTCTTCCTTGGCGGCGAATCGGAGCGCGGTCCGGTGGAATCCTTCTTTTCTGGCATATCGTCCTGCTTTCCGTTATTCGTTAGATGCTGCAAATAGATTTACGTCGGTCTGCTCCAGCTGCGGCAATTCCTCCAGCGAGCGCAAACCGAGATCGTCGAGCATTTGTTTGGTGGTGGCGAACAGCGCCGGCCGCCCCGGCACGTCGCGGTGGCCAACCGCATCGATCCAGCCGCGCTCTTCCAGCGTCTTGATCACCTGGCTGCTGACCGTAACGCCGCGGATATCCTCGATGTCGCCACGCGTCACCGGCTGCTTGTAGGCGATGATCGCCAGGGTTTCCATGACGGCGCGGGAATAGCGCGGCGGCTTCTCCGGGTTGAGGCGGTCGAGATGTTTCTGGTATTCGGCGCGCGCCTGGAAACGCCAGCCACTCGCTACGCTGACCAGCTCCACGCCGCGCCCTGTCCAGTCCTGGCGCAATTCTTCCAGTAGTTTGCGCAGGATATCCGTGCTCAGCTCGAAGTCGAACAGCTTTTTCAGCTCATGCAGGGAAAGCGGCTCCTGGCCCACCAGCAGGGCGGTTTCCAGCACCAGTTTAATCTCTTTCAGATTAGGCGTCTGCATGGCTCAACTTTACATAAATCGGCGCAAAAGGCTCCTGCTGGCTGACCACGACCAGGCTTTCCCTGACCAGTTCCAGCATGGCGAGGAAGGTCACCACCAGTTCCGGTACGCCACGTGTCGGATCAAATAGCGCGCCAAACTCAGCGAAGCGCTCGTCCTTCAGTCGGCGCAGGATGCGGCTCATGTGCTCGCGCACCGACAGCTCCTCACGGCTCACCTTGTGGTGGCGATTGACCCTGGCGCGCGCCAGCACGCCCAGCCAGGCCTGCTTCAGATCATCCAGGCGGACTTCCGGCAGGCGCTTTGCCGCAGCCTGCTCCAGCCATACCTGAACCAGGGCGAAATCGCGCCCGGCGACAGGCAGCTCATCCAGCCGCTGTGCCGCCAGCTTCATCTGCTCGTATTCCAGCAACCTTCTGACCAGTTCGGCGCGCGGGTCGGTTTCTTCTTCTGTGCTCTCGTCGCGGCGCGGCAGCAACATGCGCGACTTGATCTCGATCAGCAGCGCCGCCATCAGAAGATACTCGGCCGCCAGCTCGAGCTGGCCCGAATGCATCATTTCAACGTAATGCATGTACTGCCGGGTCAGCTCTGCCATCTGGATATTGAGTACATCCAGGTTCTGGCGGCGTATCAGGTACAGCAGGAGATCGAGCGGACCTTCGAAAGTTTCGAGAAAAACCTCGAGCGCTTCGGGCGGAATGTAGAGGTCATGCGGCATCTCGGCGAGCGGCTCGCCGTGGATGCGGGCAACAGGCGATTGCAGGGTTTCAATCATCAAAATCTTTAACCACGAATGTCACGAATAACCAAAAGTAGGCGCCTCTAGGCGACACGAATTTTCACGAATGGTTTTATTTGTGCCCTCTGTATATTCGAGTTCATTCGTGAACATTCGTGTAATTCGTGGTTAAGTTTGGTTCAGGCAAAAACAATCCTCACCACATCCTTGAATTGTCTCACGAAATGCGCTGTCACGCCTTCCTTTATGTGATCCGGCAGCTCGTCGAAATCGCGCCGGTTGGCTTCCGGAAAAATCAGCTCCGTAATGCGGATGCGCCTCGCCGCGATCACTTTCTCGCGCAATCCGCCGATAGCCAGCACTTCGCCGGTCAGGGTCAGCTCGCCGGTCATGGCGAGCGGGCGGGAAATTTTCTCGTGGCGCGCCAGCGACAACAGCGCGGTGGCCATGGTGATGCCTGCGCTCGGCCCGTCCTTGGGCGTCGCGCCTTCCGGCACGTGCAAGTGGACAAAAGCCTCGTCGAAAAACGCCGGGTTCCCCTTGAATGCCTTGAGGTGCGAGGATATGTAGCTGTAAGCGATCTCAGCCGATTCGCGCATCACCTCGCCGAGCTTGCCGGTAAGCTTGAAACCGCGGTTCTTGGTGTGCACCAGGGTTGCTTCGATCGACAGCGTGGCGCCGCCCATCGCCGTCCAGGCCAGGCCCGTCACCACGCCGATGCCGGTGATCGGCTTTTCCGGCAGGAACACCGGCTTGCCCAGATATTCTTCAACCTCATCGACACCCAGGCGAATCGGCTGCTCCGCGCCGCCGACGATCTTCACCACCGCCTTGCGTACCATGCTGCCTAACTGTTTTTCCAGATTCCGCACCCCGGCCTCACGCGCAAAGCCTTCGATGACGCGCTTCAGCGCGGCCTCGGTGATGGTAAGACCGCCGCGTTTCAGCCCCGCCTTCTTGAGCTGTTTTGGCCACAGGTGGTGTTTGGCGATTTGCACCTTCTCGGCGGTAATATAGCCGGAAAGCCGGATTGCCTCCATCCGGTCCAGCAGAGGCGCGGGGATGGTATCGAGCTGATTGGCGGTGCAGATGAACAGCACCTTGGACAGGTCGAAACGCACGTCCAGGTAGTGATCGAGGAAATCGACGTTCTGTTCTGGATCGAGCACTTCCAGCAGCGCCGAGGCTGGGTCACCCTGATAGGAAGCGCCGATTTTGTCGATCTCGTCGAGCATGATCACCGGGTTGGCCACGCCGCATTCCTTGATCGCCTGGACGAACTTGCCCGGCATGGCGCCGATGTAGGTGCGACGGTGGCCTTTGATCTCGGCCTCGTCGCGCATGCCGCCCAGAGAGAAGCGGTAGAATTTTCGTCCCAGGGCATTGGCGATGGATCGACCGATGGAAGTCTTGCCGACACCCGGCGGCCCCACCAGCAGAATAATGGAACCAGCAATTTCGCCCTTGAGCGAACCCACGGCAAGGAACTCGATGATGCGTTCCTTGACGTCGTCGAGGCCATCATGATCGTGGTCGAGAATCTTGCGCGCACGCGCGAGGTCGAGCTTGTCCCTGGAAAACTTGCCCCACGGCAACTGGCTCAGCCAGTCGAGGTAGTTGCGCGTCACCGCGTATTCCGGCGAGCCGGATTCGAGTACCGAAAGCTTCTGCATCTCCTCGTCGACGCGCTTCTTCGCCGATTCGGAAAGCTTCAGCTTGGCCAGCCGCTCGCTGAAGCGTTCGATGTCGGCGGTCCTGTCGTCCTTGGCCAGACCCAGCTCTTTCTGGATTTCCTTGAGCTGCTCGCGCAGGAAAAACTCGCGCTGCTGCTTGCTCATCTTCTGCTCGACCTGCTCGCGGATCTGCGACTGCAGCTTGGCGACCTCAAGCTCCTTTTTGATCAATACCAGCACCTTCTCCATGCGGCGGCGCAGGTTGAAAGCATCCATCACCGACTGCAATTCCTCTTTCGATGCGGTAGTCAGGGAAGCGGCGAAATCGGCCAGCAACGACGGTTCATTCGGGCTGAAACGGTTGAGGAAGAACTTGAGTTCCTCGCTGTACAGCGGGTTGAGCGGCATCAACTCCTTG
>JAUYEK010000273.1 GCA_030691435.1 Sulfuricella sp.
CTGACCATCATGGACAAGGAAGCGTCCAAGCCCACGGTCAAGGAGGTGAAGGAGCAGGAAGTGTACATGGGTGAAATTCCGCTCATGACCCGCTCTGGCTCGTTCGTGATCAACGGCACTGAGCGCGTGATCGTGTCCCAGTTGCACCGTTCTCCCGGCGTGTTCTTCGAACACGACCGCGGCAAGACCCACTCTTCCGGCAAGCTGCTGTTCTCTGCACGCGTGATTCCCTATCGCGGCTCCTGGCTGGATTTCGAATTCGATCCGAAGGATTACCTCTACTTCCGTATTGACCGCCGCCGCAAGATGCCGGTGACGATTCTGCTGAAGGCGCTCGGCTACCAGCCTGAGCAGATCCTCGCTCAATTCTTTGTTAACGACACTTTCCATCTGGCCAAAAAGGGCGTGCAGTTCGAATTGGTGCCGGAGCGTCTGCGCGGTGAAGTCGCCAAGTTCGACATCGCCGGCAAGGACGGCGCCATTATTGTGCCCAAGGACAAGCGCATCACCGTCAAGCATATCCGCGACATGGAGAAAGCCGGCATCAAGAAAGTGACTGTGCCGGACGACTTCCTGCTGGGCCGGGTTCTGGCCCACGCTATCGTCGACAAGGACAGCGGCGAGATCATCGCCAACGCCAACGACGAGATCACCGAAGAGCTCCTGGCGAAATTGCAGGCTGCCGGCATCGCCAAGATCAACACCCTCTATACCAACGATCTGGATCAGGGACCCTATATTTCTCAGACCCTGCGCATTGACGAAACGCTGGATCAAGCTTCTGCGCGCGTCGCCATCTATCGCATGATGCGCCCTGGCGAGCCACCCACCGAGGATTCGGTGGAGGCGTTGTTCGGTGGCCTGTTCTTTAGTGAGGAGCGCTACGACCTGTCCGCCGTCGGTCGCATGAAGTTCAATCGCCGTGTCGGTCGCGAAGCGTTGACTGGCAACATGATCCTGGATAATGACGACATTGTTTCGGTGATCAAGATTCTGGTTGAGCTCAAGAATGGTCGCGGTGAGATCGACGATATCGACCACCTCGGCAACCGCCGGGTGCGTTCGGTTGGCGAACTGGCAGAAAACCAGTTCCGTGCCGGACTGGTCCGTGTCGAGCGCGCCGTCAAGGAGCGCCTGTCCCAGGCCGAGTCGGAGAACCTGATGCCGCACGACCTGATCAACGCCAAGCCGGTGTCTGGCGCGATCAAGGAGTTTTTCGGTTCGTCCCAGTTGTCGCAATTTATGGACCAGACCAACCCGCTGTCCGAGATTACCCACAAGCGTCGCGTCTCTGCGCTGGGCCCGGGCGGTTTGACCCGGGAGCGCGCCGGCTTCGAGGTGCGTGACGTGCATCCTACCCATTATGGCCGGGTATGCCCGATTGAAACGCCGGAAGGCCCGAATATCGGCCTGATCAACTCCCTGGCGCTGTTCGCCCGCACCAATGAGTACGGTTTCCTGGAAACGCCCTACCGCAAGGTGGTGGATGGCAAGGTCAGCGACCAGATCGATTATCTGTCGGCGATCGAGGAGGGCAAGTATGTGATCGCCCAGGCCAATGCCGACCTCGACAAGCACGGCAAGTTCAAGCAGGACCTGGTGTCCTGCCGTCATCATAACGAATTTGCCCTGTCCACTCCGGACAAAGTGCAATATATGGACGTGGCGCCGTCGCAGATCGTCTCTGTGGCGGCTTCGCTGATTCCGTTCCTTGAGCACGACGATGCCAACCGCGCGTTGATGGGTTCCAACATGCAGCGTCAGGCGGTTCCCTGTTTGCGTGCCGAAAAATCGCTGGTCGGCACCGGCATCGAGCGCACCGTGGCGGTGGATTCCGGTACCACGGTGCAGGCTCGCCGCGGCGGTGTTGTCGATCATGTCGACGCCGGTCGCATCGTGGTGCGGGTGCATGACGATGAGGCACTGGCTGGCGAAGTCGGCGTGGATATCTACAACCTGATCAAGTACACCCGCTCCAACCAGAACACCAACATCAACCAGCGTCCGCTGGTGAAGGTGGGCGATGTGATCGCCGCGGGCGACGTGATCGCCGACGGCGCGTCTACTGATATGGGCGAGCTGGCGCTGGGCCAGAACATGCTGGTTGCGTTCATGCCGTGGAACGGCTACAACTTCGAGGATTCGATCCTGATCTCCGAGCGCGTGGTGGCGGATGACCGCTACACTTCGATCCACATCGAGGAGCTTTCCGTTGTCGCCCGCGACACCAAGCTCGGACCGGAAGAGATTACCCGTGACATTTCCAACCTGTCCGAGCGTATGCTCGGCCGTCTCGATGAATCCGGTATCTGCTACATCGGTGCCGAAGTTGAGGCGGGCGATGTGCTGGTGGGCAAGGTTACGCCCAAAGGCGAAACCCAGCTTACCCCGGAAGAAAAGCTGCTGCGCGCTATTTTCGGCGAGAAGGCGTCCGATGTGAAGGACACCTCGCTGCGCGTGCCGTCCGGCATGTCCGGCACGGTGATCGACGTGCAAGTATTCACTCGCGAGGGAATCGAGCGTGACGTGCGTGCCCAGCAGATCATCGACGACGAGCTCAAGGGTTTCAAGAAGGATTTGGCCGACCAGATGCGCATCGTCGAAAACGATGCCTTCGGCCGGATTGAAAGGCTCCTTGTCGGCAAGACCGCCAACGGTGGGCCGAAGAAGCTGGCCAAAGGCAGCAAGATCACCAAAACCTATTTGACCGAAGTAGAGCGTCACTCGTGGTTCGATATCCGCCTTTCCGGCGAGGATGCCGCACGCCAGCTGGAGCAGTTGAAGGAGAGCCTGGCGCAGAAGCGGGTCGAGTTCGATGCGATGTACGAAGAGAAGAAGAAAAAACTCACCAGCGGCGACGAGCTGCCGCCTGGCGTACAGAAGATGGTCAAGGTTTACGTCGCGGTGAAGCGCCGCCTGCAACCCGGCGACAAGATGGCCGGACGCCACGGCAACAAGGGTGTTATTTCCAAGATCGTTCCGATCGAGGACATGCCCTATACCGCCGACGGCACCCCGATGGACATCGTGCTCAACCCGCTGGGCGTGCCTTCGCGTATGAACGTGGGGCAGATCCTGGAAGTCCACCTGGGGTGGGCTGCCAAAGGCCTGGGGATCAAGATTGGCGACATGCTCAAAGCGCAGGCCAAGATTCAGGATATGCGCAAGTTTCTCGGGAAAATCTACAACAGCAGCGGTAAGACCGAGGACATCGCTTCCCTGTCCGACGAAGAGGTGCTGACCCTGGCGCATAACCTGCAGGGTGGCGTACCGTTCGCAACGCCGGTGTTCGACGGCGCGACCGAAGAGGAAATCAAGGACATGCTGGAGCTGGCGGGCTTGCCCCGTTCGGGCCAGATATTCCTGAGCGACGGACGCACCGGTGAAACCTTCGAGCGCCCGACCACGGTCGGCTACATGCACGTGCTCAAACTGCACCATCTGGTGGACGACAAGATGCACGCACGTTCCACCGGACCTTACAGTCTGGTCACGCAGCAACCTCTGGGCGGTAAAGCGCAGTTCGGCGGCCAGCGTTTCGGCGAGATGGAAGTGTGGGCGCTCGAAGCCTATGGCGCCGCGTACATCCTGCAAGAGATGCTGACTGTGAAGTCGGACGACGTCAGCGGACGCACCAAGATTTACGAGAACATCGTCAAGGGCGAACACAAGATCGATGCCGGCATGCCGGAATCCTTCAACGTGCTGGTCAAGGAAATCCGCTCGCTGGCCATTGATATCGATCTGGAACGTTATTGATTTGGTGAGGGGTGAGGGGTAAGGCGTAAAACCACGCCATTACACCTCACGCCTCACCCCTCACGCCTCACGGAGGTTACATGAAAGCACTGCTCGATTTATTTAAACAGGTTACCCAGGAAGAAGAGTTCGAGGCGATCAAGATCGCTCTGGCTTCTCCGGAAAAAATCCGCTCCTGGTCCTACGGTGAAGTAAAGAAGCCGGAGACCATCAACTATCGCACCTTCAAGCCGGAGCGCGATGGTCTGTTCTGCGCCAAGATTTTTGGACCGATCAAGGACTACGAGTGTCTTTGCGGCAAGTACAAACGCCTCAAGCATCGCGGCGTGATCTGCGAGAAATGCGGCGTCGAAGTCACCCAGTCCAAAGTTCGCCGCGAGCGCATGGCTCACATCGAGCTGGCCTCCCCGGTTGCCCACATCTGGTTCCTCAAGTCGCTGCCCTCGCGGCTCGGCATGGTGCTGGACGTGCCGCTGCGCGACATCGAGCGGGTGCTGTACTTCGAAGCTTACGTGGTGACCAATCCGGGCATGACGCCGCTCAATCGCGCCCAGTTGCTGACCGAGGACGACTACCTGGCCAAGGTGGAAGAATACGGCGACGAATTCCACGCCTGCATGGGTGCGGAAGGTGTGCGCGAGCTGTTGCGCACCCTTAACATCGAGGTCGAAGTCGAGAAGCTGCGCAAGGATCTGTCGGAAACCGGTTCCGAAACCAAGATCAAGAAGCTCGCCAAGCGCCTCAAGGTGCTGGAGGCATTCCAGAAATCCGGCATCAAGCCGGAGTGGATGATCCTGGAAGTGCTGCCGGTGCTGCCGCCGGAGCTGCGCCCGCTGGTGCCGCGGGATGGTGGCCGGTTTGCGACGTCCGATTTGAATGATTTGTACAGGCGGGTAAGAAACAGGAACAACCGCCTGAAGCGGCTGCTGGAGCTGAAGGCGCCGGAGATCATCGTC
>JAUYEK010000277.1 GCA_030691435.1 Sulfuricella sp.
GGTGTGTTTTCAGCGCAGCCCAGGCAGGTGAGCGGGTGAGTGCGGACATTAATTTCCTTTACTGCGGAGTAGACGTAGGGTGGGCACCGTTTTTGTGCCCACGCGGTGAGCGATCAGGCGTTGTTATTTCCGCGTGGGCACAAAAACGGTGCCCACCCTACCTGTGCTTCACCCATCATTTTCACTCAGCCAAAGCCAATACGATCCCCGCCAGCGGCGGTACGGTGATGATGATGGAGTGGGGGTAGCCCATCCATGGCGTATTCTCGCTGGCAGCCCCTTCGCCGTTGCCCAGGTTGGAGCCGCCGTAATACAGGGAGTCGCTGTTGAATATCTCCCGGTACAGGCCGGGCCGGGGTACCCCGATGCGGTAGCTGCGGCGCGGCACCGGCGTGAAGTTCAGAATCACCGCCACGGATGAGCCATTGCGGTCGCGCCGCAGGTAAGAAAGCACCGACTGGTCGGCGTCGTGGCAATCGATCCAGGCAAAGCCTTCCGACGTGAAATCAAGCTCGTGCAGGGCGGGCAAGCCGTTGTAAAGGCGGTTGAGGTCGCGCGACAGGCTTTTCATTCCCTGGTGCTGCTTGCGCTCCAGTAGCCACCAGTCCAGTTCTCCGTCGATTCGCCATTCCCGTCCCTGGGCCATTTCGTTGCCCATGAAGTTGAGTTTTTTGCCGGGGTAGGTCATCTGGTAGGTCAAGAGCAGACGCAGGTTGGCGAATTTCTGCCAGCCATCGCCCGGCATTTTGTCGAGCAGCGAGCGCTTGCCATGCACCACCTCGTCATGGGAGAACGGCAGCACGAAGTTTTCCGTGTAGGCGTAAAGCTGGCCGAAGGTGAGTTCGTTGTGGTGGTAACGGCGGTGCACCGGGTCGTTCTGCATGTAGGTCAGGGTGTCGTTCATCCAGCCCATGTTCCACTTCATCGAAAAGCCTAGTCCGCCGAGGTATACAGGGCGCGACACCATCGGCCAGGAAGTGGATTCCTCGGCGAAGGTGAGCGCGCCGGGAAACTCGTCATGCACCATGATGTTGAGCTGGCGCAGGAATTCGATGGCTTCGAGATTTTCCCGCCCACCGTACTTGTTCGGCAGCCATTCGCCGGCCTTGCGCGAATAGTCGAGATAGAGCATGGAAGCGACCGCGTCCACGCGCAGGCCGTCGAAGTGGAATTCCTCCAGCCAGTAATGGGCGCTGGACAACAAAAAGCCTTTTACCTCGTGCCGGTCGAAATTGAAGATGTGGGTGCCCCAGTCGAGATGCAGGCCCAGTCGCGGGTCTTCGTGCTCGTACAGGGCGGTGCCGTCGTAGCGGGCGAGCGCCCAGGCATCCTGCGGGAAGTGCGCCGGTACCCAGTCGAGGATGACGCCAATGTCCGCCTGGTGGCAGGCGTCGACGAAGGCGCGCAGTTCGTCCGGCGTGCCGTGGCGCGATGTCGGGGCGAAGTAGCCGGTGGTTTGATAGCCCCAGGATTCATCCAGCGGATGCTCGGAAATTGGTAGCAGCTCGATGTGGGTGTAACCCATTTCCTTGACATAGGGAACCAGGCTTTCGGCCAGTTCGCGCCAGGTGTAGAAGCGCCCGTCGGGGTGACGCCGCCACGAACCGGCGTGGATTTCGTAGATGTTGAACGGCGCATGCAGCCAGTCGAGGTTCTTGCGCTTCTCCAGCCAGGCGCCGTCCTGCCAGGCATGGCCTGCAGGCGCAGTGATTCTGGCAGCGGTATTCGGGCGCAGTTCGAATTCTCTGGCATAGGGGTCGGCCTTGACCAGCACCTGGCCGCTGTGGCGGTTGCGGATTTCGAACTTGTACAGGCTGCCGGAAATCAGCTCGGGAATGAAAATTTCCCACACTCCCGAGCTTCCCAGGCTGCGCATCGGGTGGATGCGACCGTCCCAGCCGTTGAAGTCGCCGACCACGCTGACTCTTTCCGCGTTGGGCGCCCACACCGCGAAGCGCACCCCGGCAATGCCGAGACTTTCCATCGGCTGCGCGCCCAGCATGTGATAGCCCTGATAGAGCCGGCCTTCGCCGAAAAGGAAGAGGTCGTGCTCGCTGATGGTGCTGGGGAAGGAATAGGGGTCATGGCTGGTTTTCAGCACCCCGTTTTGCAGGTGGCGCAGGCGGCACGGAGCAGGCGGTGCCTCCTTGCCACACCACTCGAACAGGCCCTGCGGGTCGGTTTTTTGCATGTCCTCCCAGCCGTCTCCCCTCTGTAGCCAGAGTTTTTCGGAGAAGGGCGCAAAGGCCCGGACTGTCCAGTTTCCGTTGGCTTGGTGGGTGCCGAGGAAGGCGAACGGGTCGTGCAGCCGAGCTTGAAGCAAAGACTTTATCCGCGGATTGACTTTCATGGGGTGTCATGTTTCTATAAAGTCGAATATATTTGGATTATAACGGCTGTGGCGCGGCTTGCGGGAGATTTTAGCCTGCTATAATAATCGCTGGTTGGCACTTCGCGTCAGCTGTGCCCGGATGGGCTTCAATCAGTTTCCGATAAGTGGGAGGTTGGTCTTGCAAAAAGAATATCCTCGTTTTGTCAGCTTGTTGACGAAAAATACCGTTGCACTGATCCTCGCCGGCGGGCGTGGCAGCCGTTTGAAACAACTGACCGAGTGGCGCACCAAGCCCGCCGTGCCGTTCGCCGGCAAGTTCCGCATCATCGACTTCCCTCTTTCCAACTGTGTCAATTCCGGCATCCGCCGCATCGGCGTCATCACCCAGTACAAAGCGCACAGCCTGTTGCAGCATCTGCACCGCGGCTGGAGTTTTCTGCGCGGCGAATTCAACGAATTTGTCGAGCTCATGCCGGCACAGCAGCGCATCGAGGAAAGCATGTGGTACCGCGGCACCGCCGATGCGGTGTACCAGAATATGGATATCCTGCGCAACTACGATCCGACCTATGTCCTGATCCTGGCGGGCGACCACGTTTACAAGATGGACTACGGCGAAATGCTGGCGTTTCATGCCGCCAGCGCGGCCGACATGACAGTGGCCTGCATCGATGTGCCGATCGAGGACGCCAGGGAATTCGGCGTGATGTCGGTGGATGAGGGTCATCGCGTGGTTGCTTTCCATGAAAAACCGGAACATCCGCAGCCGACTCAGGGCAACCCGAATATGGCCTTGGCCAGCATGGGTATTTACGTGTTCAACGCCGATTTCCTGTTCGAGCAACTGACCCGAGACGCCGACGATCCGGATTCCTCGCATGATTTCGGCAAGGACATCATCCCCTATATCATGTCGCGCTATCGCATATTCGCCCATCGCTTCTCCGACAGTTGCGTGTGTATGCCCGGGGGAGTCCCCTATTGGCGTGATGTGGGGACGGTG
>JAUYEK010000195.1 GCA_030691435.1 Sulfuricella sp.
CAGGCCGACACCGTGCCCCGCAAGCCCTTCATGAGACGCATGTGCAGCCACGCGGCGTAGTTGAGCCAGACGATCAGCGCCCAGGTTTCCTTCGGGTCCCACGACCAGTAGCCGCCCCAGGCTTCCGCCGCCCACATCGCGCCGAGTATGGTGGCGATGGTGAAGAAAGCGAAACCGATGGCGATCGCCTTGTACATCACATCATCCAGCACCTCCAAGCCCGGCAAGCGGCTCGCCAGAATACCCTTGTGCACGAGCAGGTACGCCACCCCCACCATGGCAGCCAAGGCGAATGCCCCGTAGCCGACGAAATTGGCGGGCACGTGGATTTTCATCCAGTAGGATTGCAGCGCCGGCACCAAGGGCTGAATGTGGTGCGCTTCGCGACCGAAGGTGTACCACAGCAGGAAGGCGACGGCGGCGCTGATCACCGGCAGCACGAAGGCGCCGAGCTGGCGGTTCCGGTAGTACTGCTCGTAGTACAGGTAGAGCAGCGCGGTGATGACGGAAAACAGGATGAACACTTCATACAGGTTGCTGAGCGGGATGTGGCCGATGTCGGCGCCGATCAGGTAAGACTCGTACCAGCGCACCATCAGGCCGATCAGCCCCATCGCGGTGGCGCTCCAGGTAATGCCGGCGGAAACGCGGTTGGCGAAATCGGAGCGCGTCGCCAGGCCAAGCCAGTAGCCTCCGGTCGCCATGACGAACAGCGCGCTCATCCACATGATGGCGGACTGGCTGGCGAACAGGTATTTCAGCCAGAACGACTGGCCGGCGCGGGCCAGTTCGCCGTGATACTGGCTGATACCGAACAGGGAGAGCGCCGCGACTGCGGGCAACAGAACGCGCATCGGCTTCCAGAACCAGCCCAGGCCGATGAATGCGGCGGCCGTCAGGAACAGGATGCCTTTCTCGTAGACGTCCATATTGCTGCCGTACAGGCTGTAGGCATAGACGCTGCCCGCCACCAGGGCCGCGGCATAAGCCCAGTCGAACCCGCTCAGACTGCGAAAAAAAGCGGGGCGCCGATAACTACCTTGCATTGCTTCCATCGTTATCCTTTCCGCTATGTAGGGTGGGCACGTTTTTTGCGCCCACGCAGTCAGCCAGTCGAAACAAGCGCCTTTTACCATTGCCCCCTCGCCCGCTTGCGGGAGAGGGTTGGGGAGAGGGTGTTGTTTCCGCGTGGGCACAAAAAACGTGCCCACCCTACTCCTTGCAATGTTTCCATTATTATCCTTTCAGCAATTCGGCCAGGTTTTGCTTGTGCCGTTTGAATTCATTCTCGAAATCCAGGGTCTTGCGGTTGCTCGACATGGCAAACAGCACTTCACCCGGTCGGCCCCGATCCTCCGGTTTGACCAGCAGCCAGATCCGGCGTTCGCGGATATAGAACATCGCAAATACGCCCAGGATCAGCAGCACCGAGCCGGTGTAGACAATGTTCTTGCCGGGCGAACGGGTCAGTTGCAGGCCGCTGGCCAGCACCTCCTCATAGCCGGTCAATTGCAGGTAGACGGGCCCGCCATAGGCGTAACTGTCATTGATCGCATTCAGGCTGTCGCGCACGAATTGCAGCGTTTGCACGTTGACCGGTGCGGGTTTCAGTCCGGCCCGCTCGCGCGAGATCTGATAGGCCTCGAGCAGGGTGTGCTCCAAAACTTTCAGATAGGTTGCGGCCGCCTTTTCCTGCTCGGGCTTCGCCACCGAGCTCTCGATGAATTTGGCGAGCGCCACGAAACCGCCATGGGCGAATAGGTCCACCACTTTCACCGTGCTTTCCGTCAGCTTCGCCCGCAACGCCTCGTTGCCCGCGCTTCCGCGCATCGCCGAGTCGGTGAAGCGGCGCGCGATTTGAGCGTAAAGCGCCGGGTCGAACAGCGTTGCGCGCAAACGCATAACCCCCTCGATCCCGTCATTTTCATCCACCGGGAAGCGCAGGTAACGGAACGGCTCGTTGGGCGCGCCACGCACCCCGCTTACCAGATAGCGGACGCCATCGATCGCCAGCGGCAGCATGAAGTTGTGGTACTCCCGGGCTTGGCCCTGGGCATCGCGAATTTTGTACTGGTAGCTGGGGCCGACGTTGTGCATGCGCTTCCTGGGCGCCGAGGAGGCTGCCTCGCCGAGCGCGCGCGAGGCATTCTGCCAGAAGTCCTGCGACTTCCCTTCAGGCGCCGGTTCTTCGCCGGCGTCCTGGACATTAAACACCTTGAACTCGGTGATTTCTACGGAATACTGCTCTGCGCCGTTGGAAAGACTGGAGCTCTGGCTCACCACCCCGTTGAAGGGGAAGGGAGTGGCAGCCGGCGCAAACAGGTTCCAGCCGTTCATGGAAAGCTTCGAGCCGCCGTCGCCGAAGCTCGCCTGATAAATGGCGACGCCCTTGTAGATGATGGGGTGATTCACCGACACCGTACCCTCGAACGCCTGACTGGAATCCCTGTCGGTAATGACGATGTCGCTTTCGAAGGATTTCGGCTGGCCGGTAGCGTAATGTTCGATACGGAATTTCTTGAGGCGGATGCGGAAGGGCAAATCCTGCACCAGATAGCCGTCGGCCACATTCAGGTAAATAACGCCCGCCGCACCCCCTTCCGGGATCGAAATGCTGCCGCGAAACGAGAGATTGGCCGGGGAAAGGCGGCTGAGCGCGGGAACCCGGTCAACCGGCAGATCGCGGGTTTCGATTTTCTTGTAGCCCAGCAGCTCCTGCACCTTGAGCGGGATGTTTCCGTCGATCAGGCCACCGAGGCAGATAATCACGATGGCGCCGTGGGTCAGGATGTAGCCCAGGCGATTGTAGCTGCCGGCCTTGGCGGCGATCAGCACAGACTGTGCGTCTTCGCTCCCGACCTTGAAACGGTAGCCCTGGCCGGACAGATACCCGGTCAGGCGCTGCCGCATGGCAGCGGGCGGCATTTCAGCCGGAAATGTGGCCTGATGGACGAAACCGCGCAGTGAAGATTCGGCGGCATGCTCCCGGAATGATCGGATTTCATGCAACATGCGCGGCACCTGCCGGTAGATGCAGACGCTGACGGAAAGCACCAGGAAGGTCAGAATGCCGAGGAACCAGCCGGCATGATAGACATCGTACAGCCCCAGCACGGCGAAAGCCTTGAACCAGAAGGGGCCCAGCTCGATCAGGTAATTCGAATAGGGCTCGTTCTGCTTCAACACCGTGCCGATGACCGAGGCAATCGCCAGCACGGTCAGCAGGCTGATGGCGAACCGCATTGAACTCAACAGCTCATAAACGGCTCTGGAAAACGGGGTGCGCATGGGGTAGAGGCAGGCTGGGGGCGAGGGGCGAGGGGCGAGGGGCGAGGGGCGAGAGGCGAGAGGCTAGGGGTGGTTGTGCCGCGCAAGCGCGGCGTATGAATATTCCGGCGAAGCCGGACAAAACCCCTCTAGCCTCTAGCCCCTCGCCCCCAGCCTCTAATTCAGCCCGGAAATATATTCCGCCACGGCTTTCATGTCCTGGTCGGACATTTTCATGGCGACCATCTGCATCATCTTGCCGGGGTCGTTGGCGCGCTCGCCGTTGCGGAACTTGATCAACTCCGCAACGATATATTCGCCATGCTGGCCGGCCAGGCGCGGGAACATCGCCGGGATGCCGGAACCGGCAGGGCCGTGGCAGCCGCTACAGGCCGACACGCCCATCGCGGCAACACCGCCACGATAGATTTTCTCGCCTTGCGCGACCAGCGCCTTATCCTTGGCGGCGGACGGGGACTGCTTTTGCCCGCCAAAATAGGCGGCCACGTTCTTCATGTCTTCCGGTGTAAGCATAGCGGCCATGCCCGCCATGATGGCGCTCTTGCGTTCGCCCGATTTGAAGTTGGCCATCTGCTTGTTAAGGTAATCGGGATGCTGGGATGCCAGTTTCGGATTGGCCGGAGCCGGGCTGTTGCCATCCGCGCCATGGCATGCGACGCAGACTGTATTGACGATCTGCTGAGCCTTCGCCGGGTCAGCCTTGGCACCCGTTTCCGCGTTTACCCCCGATGCGGCCATCAACCCGACAACCACCGCCATAACCATGGCTTGTTTCATTGCTTGCTCCTTAAAAACCGTTGTGAATTTACTAAAAATAACTTGGCATTCTATATCAAATTTGCCTTATCATGCCAGACTGAAAAAGGAACAACATGGCATTATTTCAAGACGCACAGTTTTTTATCTCGGCGGACAAGCTCACCGACCTGCCGCCGCCCAGCGGCATCGAGATTGCCTTCGCGGGTCGCTCCAACTCGGGGAAATCCAGCGCAATCAACACCCTGTCCAACCGCAACCGCCTCGCATTCGTCAGCAAAACACCGGGGCGCACCCAGTTGATCAATTTTTTCAGCCTCGGCAACGAGCGCTTTCTGGTCGACCTGCCCGGCTACGGCTACGCCAAGGTACCCGAGGCCATGCGCGTGCATTGGCAGAGCGTGCTGAGCCGCTACCTGATGGAGAGGGAATCGCTGTATGGCTTGGTGCTGATCATGGATGCCCGCCACCCGCTCACCCCGCTGGATCATCAAATGCTCAACTGGTTTATCCCCACCTGCAAACCGGTGCATGTCCTGCTCACCAAGGCAGACAAGCTCAGCAAGCAGCAAGCCACGACCACTCTGCGCGCAGTTCGGACGGAACTCGATCGCACCTACCCAAACTGCACGGTTCAACTTTTTTCCAGCCTGAAACGAATCGGCCTCGACGAGGCGGAAGCGATGATAGGGAAATGGCTGTCCGCCTCCCGGGAGGATGCGGGGGCCATTGCTGCGGATTGACGCAATCTGGCGACATGGGTAATCTTTGAGAAATAAAAAACCCCCGGGTAAAGGGGAGTAAACCCGGGGGGAACAAAACGCCTTAACAGGGGGTTAAGGCCCCGCTCAGGGAGGAAAAGCGGGGGACAATAAAAACATCGTCCACTTGCTCAGAGTGGAAGGGCTTGAAAAAAGTTCCGCGCTGTTTAAGATAGATTTCATCATTTCCGATGCACTACACAGATACACCCTCTCTCCTAACTCTCTCCCAGAGGGAGAGAGGGACGAAGTCTCGCTTCGCGAATTTTACTTTATACAGGACTGGTATGCACGCTCTGGGCAAATATCCTCACAAACGCATGCGCCGCATGCGGCACGACGAGTTCTCGCGCAGCCTGATGCGCGAAAATCTGCTGATGCCGGCCGACCTGATTTACCCGGTGTTTGTGCTGGACGGCGATAGCCGCAGCGAGGAGGTCGCCTCCATGCCTGGAGTGGTCCGGCAAACTCTGGACAAGCTTCTTCATCAGGCGGAGGAATGCGTCAGGCTCGGCATCCCGGCCCTGGCGATTTTCCCGGTGATCGATCTGCCCCTCAAAAGCCTGGACGCGGCCGAAGCCTATAACCCGGAAGGCCTGGTGCCCCGCGTGGTGCGCGCCCTGAAACAGCGTTTTCCGGAGTTGGGCGTCATCACCGACATTGCGCTCGACCCCTACACCAGCCATGGCCAGGACGGGCTGATCGACGCCAACGGCTACGTCTTGAATGACGAGACGGTGGCCGTACTGGCAAAGCAGGCACTCACTCACGCCGAGGCCGGCGCCGATGTGGTTGCCCCTTCGGACATGATGGACGGACGCATCGCCGCGATACGCAACGCGCTCGACGGGCAGAACCATATCCACACCCGGATTCTGGCTTATTCCGCCAAGTACGCCTCGAGCTTTTACGGGCCGTTCCGCGACGCGGTCGGCTCCGCCGCCAATCTGGGTGCGGGCAACAAATATACCTACCAGATGGATCCGGCCAACAGCGATGAAGCCTTGTGGGAAGTGGGCCAGGATCTCGAAGAAGGGGCCGACATGGTGATGATCAAGCCAGGCATGCCCTATCTCGACATCGTTAGGCGCATCAAGGACACCTACCAGGCGCCGACTTTTGTTTACCAGGTTAGCGGCGAATACGCCATGCTCAAAGCGGCCGCCCAGAACGGCTGGCTAGACGAGAGGGCCTGCGTGCTGGAGGCTTTGCTGGGATTCAAGCGCGCCGGCGCGGATGGGATCCTGACCTACTTTGCGCTGGATGCGGCGAACTGGCTCAAGGAAAGCAAAATGGAATGAACCGGGATTGTCCATTGGAATGTTCATGTATGTAAGAGCGCCGCCCCCGGCGCGAATGCGGTCGCAAATCGCGGCGAGGGCGCCGCTCCTACAGCGATGTTTTGGCTCTAATGGACAACCCAGGACGAATGATGGTCGAAAGGTTTTCATCACCCATTCCTCATCACCCATCACCACATGGATTATTGCCGATCCAGTTCCCTGGCCCTTCTCTCCCGCTCCACTTTGATAATGTAGCGCTGTACCATGGACTGCATATTTGCCGACAAGTTGATGAACTGACAACCTGCCCGCTTGGTTTTCAACCCGTTTCTTAAAGTCACTTCGAACACGCTCCGTATTTCCATGGCCGTCACAATATTGCCGATCTCGGGCAAAACCAGGCTGCATCCACTGAATATCATTCCCGGTTCAACGGCAGCATCCGACGGCGGAAGAACCACGCCGACGCCGCCGATGCTAATATCTGCAACCGTCATTTCAATCTTGCGCCCGTCTTCCATTAACACGATACATTTCAATGAGTTGGCAATTGGCGTTGTCACCCGGTAATATTCCCGCCGCTGCAGCTTGATCAACGATTTGGGTAGTCCGATCCTGAACACATCCCGGCCTTCGAGCTGGATTTTTTCTACCCGGTGGGCGACAAACTGAACTTTGACCTTGTCATGGGCCGTAATGAAAATAATTTTTTCGCTATCGAGAATTTTTTTATTGAACGCTTCGTTAGCTCCCAAATCCAGAAAAACAAGCTCCTCGTCCGGGTCTAAATCAATGATGGATGTCAGTATGAAGCTTTCGCCGCGGTTAAAATAAGCGCTTACCAGCTCGGTCTTTTCCATCACTGCGCGAAGAATATAAACAATCTCTTTCTTCCAGCTAACCGTAAAACCGTTGGCGTCGTCTTCTTCGGCAACCGATAAGCCCTGGGGAGAACTTGGGGTGGTATTTACCATGTTGCCCCACCAGGAACTACGGAAAGAATGTCATTTTGACACCCAGCAAGGATTGCCCATAAATTTATAGGGCAAGAACACGGGCAGGAAAGCAATGAAAGTGTCATTAAAATTTTGGCTCTGAGCTATTCGAAAAACAAAAACGCAAAATACTTTTACTATGCGCGGCAGGCAAAAGTGCGCTTGTAAAGTATAAGGGCATTATCCCTCTTCAAGCAATGCCTCGACCTGCCGGGCGGGCGCGCGCGCATTTTTCTCGGCATAACCGCGCGGAATTTGGCGTATATCCTCCGTGGCAAAAACCGTAACATTAATTTCTGCGGGGCCATCCAGCAAGGTAAAGACAGGGAGGGAGCGCTCTTCGCCCCCGAAATGGAGATGTTTTTCGCCACTTTTATAGGGTACCTGCCTGGCCAGTAGAAACAATTCCACCTCCTTGGCGCTATCCGTGAACAACTGCAGGTTAATGTCCGAGTAACGGGTCGCCGTGCCATTCAAAACCGAACCGGTGAG
>JAUYEK010000209.1 GCA_030691435.1 Sulfuricella sp.
CGGCGGGATCGGGTTCCTGCCCGCTTTCCTGCAGGATCTGCCGCGAGATGCGGTTCATCGGGTTGATGGTCTCGATCATGTGCACCGGGATACGGATGGTGCGCGCCTGGTCGGCGATCGAGCGGGTGATCGCCTGGCGAATCCACCAGGTCGCGTAGGTCGAGAATTTATAGCCGCGGCGGTACTCGAATTTGTCGACCGCCTTCATCAAGCCGATGTTGCCTTCCTGAATCAGGTCGAGGAACTGCAAGCCGCGGTTGGTGTATTTCTTGGCGATGGAAATCACCAGACGCAGGTTGGCCTCGATCATTTCGCGCTTGGCGCGACGCGCCTTGGCTTCGCCGGTGGACATCTGGCGATTGATTTCCTTGAGATCCTTGATGGGGATCCGCACTCGCTCCTGCAAATCCAGCAGGCGCTGCTGCTGGTCGACGATGGCGTGCTGGAAACGCGTCAGCTTCTCGCAGTAGGGCTTCTTGGTGGCGATTTCCGTCAACACCCAGTCCAGGTTGTTTTCGTTGCCGGGGAAGGTCTTGATGAAATGCGGGCGCGGCATGCCGGATTTGGTCACGCACAATTCCATGATCTCGCGCTCGTAGCTGCGAACTTCTTCCACCAGGGAACGCAGGCTTTCACACAGGAACTCCACCTGCTTGGCGGAAAAACGAATGGACAGCAGCTCGCTTGAGACCTGTTCCTGCCATTCCTTGTAGCCCTTGGCCTTGGGGCCTTGCTTCGCCAGCGCCCGCTGCATCTTGTCGAATGCCTTGCGGATCACGGCGAAGCGCTCCAGCGCATCCGCCTTGAGCTGGGCCAGATTGGCCGCTGCCACCGCGGCGCCGGCTTCTTCTTCCTCTTCTTCCGTCAGTTCTTCTGCCTCTTCCGCCGCTTCCACGACAGAATCCGCCAATTCCCCGGCAAGCTCTCCATCCGCGTTCATCAGGCCGTCAACCAGCTCATCCACGCGCATTTCGTCGCGCTCGACTTTGTCTACCAGCGCCAGAATCTCGGCGATCGTGGTCGGGCAAGCGGAAATCGCCTGCACCATGTGCTTCAAACCATCCTCGATACGCTTGGCAATTTCAATCTCGCCCTCACGGGTAAGCAGCTCCACCGAGCCCATTTCGCGCATGTACATGCGCACCGGATCGGTAGTGCGACCAAAATCGGAGTCCACTGTGGAAAGCGCCGCCTCGGCCTCTTCCACGACATCCTCGTCGGTCACTGCCGGCGGGGCATCGGACATAAGCAGAGTTTCCGCATCCGGCGCCTCGTCGCACACGGAAATCCCCATGTCGCCGATCATGCTGATGATGCCCTCGATCTGTTCGGCATCGAGCATATCGTCCGGCAGATGGTCGTTGATCTCGGCGTAGGTCAGGTAGCCACGCTCCTTGCCCAGCACGATCAGGGTCTTCAGGCGCATCCGGCGCGCATCGACGTCGCTCATGCGTGATTCGGGTTTGTCGTTTTCAGTCGCCATAACATTCTGTTCCAGCAAAGGATTTCATTGCAAAAAAGTGCTAAATTATATACTATTTTTGGGCGGTTTGGTCACTATTTGTCGAAGCGGAGCCACCCTGCAGCAAGCGCTGCAACTCCTGCTTCTCTTCCGGGGACAGCCCCTGCACACTGGAAAGTGCAAGCAGCGATTCGACCCGCCGCTGCCTACCCGATTTTTTCAACTGCTCCAGCGCGCCGGCGAACTCCTCCGCCACTTCGAATTCCTCGTCCCACTGGAGAATTTCGCCCGACACCTCGCTCAACAAAACCTCGTGAGGCGTGCCATGAAAACGCTCCAATACGGCTGACGTCGTCGTTGGCTGTGAATGGCTGTCGGCGACGAGACCAAGCAGTGCCGACAAGGTCTTCAGCTCTTCCGATCCCTCATCCAACAGGCTCATATTGAAGCCCGCCCCCAGTTCGGGCTGGACAAGCAGCAACTGCAGCAGCTTTCTGGCCAGCGAGGGCGGCTTGCGGGAAGGCCGCGACCGCGTAGCAGCAGGTTTTACCGTCGATTTGACCGGGATCAGTCCCTCCAGTTCATTCCGCGAAACACCCGCCAATTCCGCCAGGCGCTGCTGCAGCATCAGACGCAACGCCGGTGCAGCCACCTGTTGCGCCAGGGGCTGCGCCAGCTTGAGAAAGTGCGCCCGCCCTTCCATGGTTTGCATGTCCACACCGGCGGCCAGTTCACGCAGAAGAAACTCCGACATCGGCATCGCACTTTCGAGCAACGCCTCGAATGCCGCCTTCCCTTCCTTGCGGATGTAGCTGTCGGGATCCTCGCCCTGAGGCAGAAACAGGAACTTGATGCTTTTTTCGTCGCTAACCAGCGCCAGGCTGTTTTCCAGGGCGCGCCACGCCGCCTTGCGCCCCGCCGTGTCGCCGTCGAAGCAGAACACTACGTTATCGGTTTGCCGCAACAATTTTTGCACATGCACCGGCGTAGTCGCGGTACCCAGCGTCGCCACCGCATATTCGACGCCGTGTTGCGCCAGCGCCACCACGTCCATGTAGCCTTCCACCACGATCACCTTGCCGGCGGCGCGGATCGCCTGGCGCGCCTGGAACAGGCCGTACAGCTCGCGACCTTTCTCGAACAGCGGCGTTTCCGGAGAATTCAGGTACTTGGGCTCCCCCGTTTCCAGCACCCGTCCGCCGAAACCGATCACCGCGCCCTTCTGGTTGAGGATGGGAAACATGATACGGTCGCGGAAACGGTCGTAGCGTTTACCTTCGCCCTCGATCACCAGCCCCGCCTGCACCAAAGTCTTTGCTTGGTAATCGGAAAAAACCATGGCGAGGTTTTGCCAGCCTCCCGGCGCATACCCGACGCCGAAACGCGCCGCGATTTCACCGGAAAGACCACGCTTTTTCAGGTAAGCGATCGCCACTTCCGAGCGCTTCAGTTCATCGCGGTAATAATGAGTCGCATGCTGCATGGCCTCGGACAGAGCGTCAAAATCTCCCCCTGTCTTGTGCTCGTATCGCCCGGATTCCTCTTTCGGCACCGTCAGGCCGGCGCTTCTGGCCAAATCCTCCACCGCCTCGACGAAGCCCAGACCCTGATGCTCCATGACAAAACCGATGGCGCTGCCATGCGCGCCGCAACCGAAGCAATGGTAAAACTGTTTGGTGGGACTAACCGAAAAAGAAGGGGATTTTTCGCTGTGGAACGGGCAGCAGGCAACGTAGTTCGCGCCCGCCTTCTTGAGCGGGACATAGCGGTCCACCACATCGACGATATCCAGGCGATTGAGAAGATCCTGGACGAAGGACTGCGGAATCATGAACCCCCTGCTAAAGCATCATGCCGAAACGACACCGCCCGTCATTGATACGGGAATCGGAAACGACAGTCGGACTGGGTGAAGCTTTGGAGATGAAACGCTTAGCCGCCCAGCTTGGCTTTGATCAGGGCGGACACCTTGCCCATATCGGCACGTCCGGCCATTTGCGGCTTGACGATCGCCATGACCTTGCCCATGTCCTTCACGCCGACCGCCCCGGAGGAAACAATCGCGGCAACAACCAGCGCCTCGGCCTCGGCGTCCGTCAGGGGCTGCGGCATATAACCCTGCAGCACCGACACCTCGAACTTCTCGGTGTCGGCCAGATCCTGCCGTCCGGCGGCTTCGAACTGGGCAATGGAGTCGCGCCGCTGCTTGAGCATTTTCTCGATCGCCGCGATCACCTGATCATCGGAAAGCTCGATCCGCTCGTCCACCTCGCGCTGCTTGATCGCGGCCATGAGCAGCCGGATCGCCGAAAGACGTGACACATCCTTGGCACGCATCGCCGATTTCATATCCTCGGCAATTTGAAGCCTGAGACTCATTGAATCAATAGAGCTTGGGGGGGAGCATCTGGCTGCGCAGGCGCTTGAAGTGGCGCTTGACGGCAGCAGCCATCTTGCGTTTACGCTCGGCAGTGGGCTTCTCGTAAAACTCGCGGGCACGCAGTTCGGTCAGCAGACCGGTTTTTTCCACAGCACGTTTGAAGCGGCGCAGGGCTACGTCGAACGGCTCATTTTCTTTGACACGTACACTCGGCATGAGTAAATACCTTCTAAATTTAGTAGTAAATTTTGGAGCAAGTCGGCGATTATATCGGCTAAATTACCTTTTTCAAAGCCAAATTTACCGTTGGCCGCAAAACCGCTATGATGGCGGCCTTATGTTAGTCCTTGGAATCGAATCCTCCTGCGATGAAACCGGCGTTGCTCTGTACCATACGGAGCGCGGTTTGCTCGCCCATGCGCTGCACTCACAGGTGGCGATGCACGCCGAATATGGCGGGGTAGTACCGGAACTCGCTTCACGCGATCACATCCGGCGTGTACTGCCGCTGACCAGACAAATCCTGCAAGAGGCGGATTGCACGCTGGACGATATCGAGGCCATCGCCTACACCGAGGGCCCTGGACTGGCCGGTGCGCTGCTGGTCGGCGCCAGCATTGCCGCCGCGCTCGGATTCGCGCTCAAGGTGCCGGTCATCGGCATCCACCATCTCGAAGGCCACCTGCTCGCGCCATTGCTCGAACCCAATCCGCCCGCCTTTCCATTCGTCGCCCTGCTGGTTTCCGGCGGCCACAGCCAACTGATGAAAGTTGCCGACATCGGCGCCTACGAAACCCTGGGGGAAACCCTGGACGATGCCGCCGGCGAAGCCTTCGACAAGACCGCCAAGCTGCTCGGACTGGGCTATCCGGGCGGACCGGAGCTATCCAAACGGGCCGAGCAGGGCGTGCCGGGGCGTTTCAAGCTGCCACGGCCGATGATCAACAGCGGCGACCTTAATTTCAGCTTCAGCGGCCTGAAGACTGCGGTATTGACCCTGGCCAGGCAGCAGACACTGGACGACCAGACCGTGAACGACATCGCCCGCGCCTTTCAGGATGCCCTCGTCGAGGTGCTCGCCGCCAAATCTCTGGCTGCACTGAGCCAGAGCGGACTGGACCGGCTGGTCGTGGCCGGCGGAGTGGGCGCCAACCGGCAGCTGCGCGAACAGCTTTCGGCGCTAGCTGCCCGCCGGGGCTTTGAGGTGTTTTATCCGAAACTCGAATTCTGCACCGACAACGGCGCCATGATTGCCTTTGCCGGCGCGATGAGGCTCAAGCTTACTCCCGCCAAGGGCTGGAAGTTCAACGTGCGGCCAAGGTGGGATCTGGCGGCTATTTAACCCCGCGCAATCCGCTCACCCAGCGGATCAAGGATTCATTGCCGATCATCCGAGTCACCTCCAGCGGAAAAAACAGCAGCGCATAGAATGCAATCAGGATCAGGATCAACAGCACGTGGCCAAACACGCTTTCAGGCCGTAGCACCCCCCAGTATTTCATGGCGAGGAACACCAGATCCTTCTTGTGCTCCGACATGCTGCGGTATTTCAGCACCAGCTTGACCAGCAGATAGACGGCGTAGCCGCCGCTAAGCGACAGGAACACCACGCGAAACAGGCTGTACATGTCCATGCCGCCGAGCAGGGCGCGGTGATACATCAGCGAAAGCCCCCCCATGACGACCGAAGCGACCACCGCAATCAGGATGTTGGCGATCAGGCGCCGCCGTTCGCGAGCCAGATCCTGCTGGCGCTGGATGAAGAAGTTGTCCACCTCGCGCTTCAGATATTCGACCCGATCCTGCACCAAGGCGGTGATTTCCGCTTTCATCACGCCCACACGTGCATCGACAGTGGCGCCGAGCTTCTCTGCGGCGTAGTCCACCAGCTCGATCACGTCGCCCTTGGTGAACTGGCGCTGGCTGTGCAATTCGGCGGAAATCTTGTCGAGCTTGCTATCAACCTCCCGGCTCGCGCCCAATACCGCCTCACGCAGTTCGCCGCTGGCCTCCTTCACCCCGCCCTGGACAACGCCATTCAACCTCTCCGCAGCCTGCTCGATGGCCGTGCGGGAAACCTGTTCCAGGCTTTCCCTTGCGTAATCCATTTCCTTTTCGAACCAGGCCACAGCCATACCTCCCGCGTTTTTAACCAAGTAGAGCCAAAACACCGCTGTGGGAGCGGCGCCCGCGCCGCGATTTGCATCCGCATTCGCGCCGAGGGCGGCGCTCCTACACATGCATGAGCATTCCAATGGACAGCCTTACTTGTAATTATAGAGCTTACTGCGGCGGTGCATCGCCAGGCTGGGTCTTGCCGATCGCATGTTCCTTGCCGGAAAGCAGGTTCTGGATATTGCTCTTGTGCCGCCACATCAGGAGCAGCGACACCGCCGCCACCGCCGCCACCAGCACGCCGGATTTCAACCACAACCAGCCGTAAAACGGCGTGAACGCCGCCGCGATCAAAGCCGCCAAAGAAGAAATTCGAAACATGTAGGCAGCCAGCAACCAGGTTGCCAAGGCAGCAAGCCCCAGCCAGGGATTAAGCGCCAGCAGGATGCCCAACACCGTGGCCACGCCCTTGCCGCCGTGGAAGCCGAAAAAAACCGGGTAGACATGGCCGAGGAACACCGCTATTGCCGATGCGGCGACGACGGTCTCGTCCAGGCCGTAGGCGGGCGCCAGGTGCTGCGCTAGAAAAACCGCCAGCCAGCCCTTGGCGCCATCGCCCAGCAAAGTCACCGCGGCGGCCAGTTTTTTTCCGGTGCGCAACACATTGGTCGCGCCCGGATTTTTCGAGCCGAAGGTGCGCGGGTCGGGCAATCCGAACACCTTGCTGGTGAGCACGGCAAAGGAAACCGAGCCGATCAGGTAAGCCGCGAGGATGAAAATTACCGTATTCATATCAAATCACTTAAAATGGCCACTTTTAGATTTTACGGCAAATTGCCCGCCCGAACACCCGATGGACATCGTTTTCCTGGAAGAAATCAAGCTCGACATCGTCATCGGCATCTATGAGTGGGAGCGCAAAGTCCCGCAGACTATCCGCATCGACATCGACATCGGCCTGCCGCACAGCCGCGCCGGCGAAACCGACAGCATCGCGGACACCATCGACTACGGCGCGGTGATGGCGCGTATTCGCCAAACTGCGGCCGAACGGCACTTTTCCCTGGTGGAAGCCCTGGCGGAGCACATTGCCGCCCTGATCCGTGCCGAGTTCGGCGCGCCCTGGGTAAAAGTCTCTGTCGCCAAACTGGGCATGCTGCGCGGCGTCAAGCGTATGGGAATCGTGATTGAACGCGGGGAACGGCCATCAGCCTGGAAGCCTTAGCGGCCGCGCTGCTGATCCTCCTTCTCGCCTACTTCATCCGCGGGATAACCGGCTTCGGCTCCGGGCTGATTGCGGTTCCATTCCTGGCGCACTTCCTGCCCCTGCAATTCGTCGTGCCGTTCGTGCTGGTGCTGGATTTTACCGCTTCCATTGCTCTCGGCGGCAAAACCCGCAAGCACATCAACTGGAATGAACTGAAACCCTTGCTGCCCTTCGGCGCGGCAGGCGTGATACTGGGCGTGACGCTGCTCATCAATATGCCCCGCGAACCGCTGCTGATCGGGCTGGGAATTTTCGTACTGATCTTCGGCGTGCGCAACCTGCTCAACATCCATGGCGAAGCCACCATCTCGCGGCTCTGGGCCATACCGGCGGGGCTCACCGGCGGCACCGTGGGCGCACTGTTCGGCACTGGCGGCCCGCCCTACATCATCTACCTGTCCCACCGCCTGAAAGACAAGGCCGAACTGCGCGCCACCTTCTCTGGCCTGTTCACCTTCGAGGGCGGACTGCGCCTCGTCACCTTTCTCGCCACCGGCCTGCTGCTGCAAGACGGGATGTTCACCGCCCTCCTCGCCGCCCTGCCTGTCATGGCGCTCGGCCTGTATCTCGGCCACCGCGCCCACATCGGCATCTCCAGCCTGCAAATGCTCAAACTCATCGGCGTGCTGCTCATCGGCAGCGGCATCTCGCTGGTCTGGAAAGCCTGGGGGTAGTCCGCATTCGCGCCGGGGGCGGCGCTCGAACATTCCAATGGACAATCTGGGTTTATGGTAAGCTTCTCGCACCGCAAGGGTGCTCCGGCTTTCTACGCCCTAACGGGCGTAAAAGGTCGCTTGCGGCATCGGGGTTCGAAGGCTTTAACTTTGTGCGGGGGCATTCGATGAAATGGGGTTCGCAGGGATGGACGACAAGTCGGCCACCTCGCAAAAACAAATTTTCGCAGGAATGGGCGACAAGTCACGCAACTTGCAAAAGCCAATTGTTGGGCTTTGCCATGGCGCTGCTGACCTTGGGGGCAGCGGAGGCAACGGCGGGCGAGGCGCGCTCCTTCGGGGTGCTTAACCAGCGCAGTGCGGTGCTCACCGCCCAGTACTGGAACCCCATCCTCCGGTATGCGAGCAAGAAGACCGGGGTACCGCTGGAGCTGAAGATGGGCAAGACCGCCCCGGAAACTTCGGCCATGATCGGGCGCGGCGAATTCGATTTCGCCTATTCCTTCCACATTTTCTCCCCGGCCAATACCCGTGCCGGCTACAAGGTGTTCGCCCGCCCCGTCGAGCCCCCCATCCAGGGCCAGATCGTGGTGCCGGAAAACTCTCCTTTTCAAACGATCAAGGACCTGGACGGCAAGGAAGTGGGCTTCCCCTCCACCGTCGCCTTCGTCGGCTACGCCGTGCCCATGAACGCCCTG
>JAUYEK010000210.1 GCA_030691435.1 Sulfuricella sp.
CTCACCCATACCAACCTGGAGTGGGATGAACATTTCCGCAACGATGCCAGCCGTGGCGTTAACCGTTGCATGTTCTACGGCCTTGGCTCCGACGGCACGGTAGGCGCCAACAAGAACACCATCAAGATCATGGGCGAGGAAACCGAGCTCTACGCTCAGGGCTATTTCGTCTACGACACCAAGAAAGCGGGCGCGGCGACCATTTCCCACCTGCGTTTCTCGCCCAAGGCTATCCATTCCCCTTACCTGATCGGCAGCAATGACGCGAACTTCATCGGCTGCCACCAGCCGGTATTCCTGGAACGCTACGAGATGCTGGATTCCGCCGCCGAGGGCGCGGTGTTCCTGGTCAACACGCCGATACCGGCGGACCAGGTATGGAATTCCCTGACGCGCAAGATGCAGCAGCAGATCATCGCCAAGAAGATCGGGTTCTACGTCATCGACGCTTATACCATCGCCAAGGCGACCGGCATGGGTAGCCGCATCAACACCATCATGCAGACATGCTTTTTCGCCATTTCCGGCGTGCTGCCGCGCGACGTGGCGATCGAAAAGATCAAGTACGCCGCCGAAAAGTCCTACAGCAAGAAGGGCATGGCCGTGGTCGAGGCCAACTGGAAGGCGATCGACGAAACCATCGCCAACCTGCACCAGGTGAACGTGCCGGCGCAGGCCGCCAGCACCCACGAGATGCCGCAGCCGGTGCCGGCCTTCGCGCCCGAGTTCGTCAAGAAAATCACCGCCGAAATCATGGCCGGGCGCGGCGACCGCCTGCCGGTCAGCGCCTTGCCCAACGACGGCACCTGGCCCACCGGCACCGCGATGTGGGACAAGCGCAACCTGGCGATGGAAATCCCGGTGTGGGACGAGGAGCTGTGCATCTATTGCGGCAAGTGCCCCTTCGTCTGCCCGCACACTGCCATCCGCTCCAAGGTGTTCCCCGCCGGCATGGCCAAGGACGCCCCGCCCACCTTCAAGCACATCCAGGTCAAGGGCAAGGAATTCGAGCAGGGCATGCACATCAGCTACCAGGTGGCGCCGGAGGATTGCACTGGCTGCGGCCTGTGCGTGGACATCTGCCCGGCGGTTTCCAAGGTTGATGGACACAAGGCGCTGGAAATGCGTCCGCAGGCGGCGCTACGCGAACAGGAACGCGATAATTTCAGGTTCTTCCTGACGCTGCCGGAATTCGACCGCACCCAGTTGCGCACCTCCACCATCAAGGGTGCGATGGTGATGGAACCCTTGTTCGAATTTCCCACCGCCTGCGTCGGTTGCGGCGAAACGCCTTACATCCGCCTCGCCAGCCAGCTCTTCGGCGACCGCATGGTGATCGCCAACGCCACCGGCTGCTCCTCGATCTACGGCGGCAACCTGCCCACCACGCCCTACACCAAGAACGCCGAAGGGCGCGGCCCGGCCTGGGCGAACTCGCTGTTCGAGGACAATGCCGAATTCGGCCTGGGCTTCCGCGTCAGCATCGACCAGCACGCCGCGCAGGCCAGCGAGCTGCTGGAGCGGATGAAGGATAGCATCGGCGCCGAACTGGCCGAATCCATCCTCAACGCCGACCAGTCCACCGAAGCGGGCATCTTCGCCCAGCGCGAGCGCATCGAAACCCTGCGCGGTGTGTTGGCCGGCATCCATACCGCCGAGGCGCGCAACCTGGAAAGCCTGGCCGACTACTTCGCCAAGAAGAGCGTGTGGATCATCGGCGGCGACGGCTGGGCCTACGACATCGGCTTCGGCGGACTCGATCACGTGCTGGCATCGGGGCGCAACGTCAACATCCTGGTGCTCGATACCGAAGTCTATTCCAACACTGGCGGCCAGATGTCCAAAGCCACCCCGCGCGGCGCCATCGCCAAGTTCGCTGCCGGCGGCAAGCAAACCGGCAAGAAAGACCTCGGCCAGATCGCCATGAGCTACGGCCATGTCTACGTTGCCCATGTCGCCTACGGCGCCAAGGACATCCACACCCTGAAAACCTTCCTCGAAGCCGAATCCTTCGACGGCCCGTCGCTGATCAT
>JAUYEK010000216.1 GCA_030691435.1 Sulfuricella sp.
ATCACCATGAAGGAATTCGTCGACGTGATCGTGCCGCGCGGCGGCAAGGGGCTGATCGAGCGCCTCATCAGGGAAGCGCGCATTCCCGTGATCAAGCATCTGCATGGCGTGTGTCATGTCTACATCGACGACGAGGCGGATCAGGCCAAGGCCGTCAGGATCGCCGACAACGCCAAGACCAGCCGCTACGGCACCTGCAATACCATGGAAACCCTGCTGGTGGCGCAAGGCGTGGCGCAGGACGTGCTGCCGCCGTTGTGCAAGATCTATCTCGACAAGGGCGTCGAGTTGCGCGGCTGTCCCGCCTCGCGCGCCATCGTGGCGCAGATGAAGGAAGCCACCGAGGAAGACTGGCACACCGAATACCTGGCACCGATTTTGAGCATCCGGGTGGTGAGGGATATTGACGCGGCGATGGAACACATCAACACTTACAGTTCGCAGCACACCGAGTCCATCGTCACCGAGGACTACAGCCGGGCGCGCCGTTTCCTGCGCGAGGTGGATTCCAGCTCGGTAATGGTGAACGCCTCGACCCGCTTCGCCGACGGCTTCGAATACGGGCTGGGCGCGGAAATCGGCATTTCCACCGACAAGATCCACGCGCGCGGCCCGGTCGGGCTGGAAGGGCTGACCAGCCAGAAATTCATCGTGCTGGGTGATGGGCAGATTCGTGTATAAAAACACATTTTTACTAAGGAGGGCGGCATGACGATCAACATTCCAGAAACTCCAGCCGGGTATGACCAAACCCGGATCATCGAACGGCCGGACGGTTTTTACTGGCAGGACAAGGAAACCGACAAGGTGTTCGGGCCATTCCCGACGCTACTGGATGCGGTGCAGGACATGGAATACAGAGCCGACTCCGATTACGAGCCCGGCGAGTCGCTGGCGGAAGTGGAGGCGGAAATCGGCATTGCGGACTGGAATGATCCCGACACCGGCCTGCCTGCCGAGGAAACGCATCATATTGAAGATCACTGATAGGGGGGTGAGGGGTGAGGAGGTGAGGGGAGAGGCGAAAGGTCAAACCCCCGCCACCGTACCGTTTTTGACTTTCCGCCTCTCCCCTCACCCCTTACGCCTCACCAGATGATTCCCCCCCTCGGCATCCTGGGCGGCACCTTCGACCCCCTTCATTTCGGCCATCTGCGACTAGCTCAGGAGCTGGTGGAAGGGTTGGCTCTGAGCGAGGCGCGCTTCATCCCGGCGGGGCTGCCGCCGCACCGCACCCCGCCCTTCGCTTCGCCGCAACAGAGGCTGGAAATGGTACGCCTGGGCATGGCCGGCAACCCGTTGTTCTCGCTCGACGAGCGGGAAATTTTCAAGCCGACGCCCAGCTACACGGTGGAAACCCTGCTGGATTTGCGCCGGGAGCTGGGCGCGACGCAGCCGCTGTGCCTGTTCATGGGCGCGGACGCTTTTCTCGGCCTGACGGCCTGGCATCGCTGGCGCGAGTTGTTCGGCCTGGCCCATATCGTGGTGGCGCAGCGTCCTGGCGTGGCCGGCATTACCCGGGCTGCCGCAACCCTGCCCGCCGAGCTGCTGGATGAACTCAACCGGCGCCTGACCAACGAGCCGGAAGCCTTGCGTGATGCGCCATCCGGCGCCATTCTCGTGCATCCGGTCACTGCGCTCGATATTTCCGCCACCCAAATTCGCCGCGATCTCGCCGCCGGACACAGTCCGCGTTATTTGCTCCCCGACGCGGTTCTCGATTATATTCAGACAAACGGACTCTATAAGGATACCAATGGAACTTGAAGCCATGAAACAGGCGGTCATTGCCGCGCTGGAAGACATCAAGGCGCGCGATATCGTGGTAATGGATGTGCGCAAGCTCACCAGCATGACCGATTACATGATCGTTGCCAGCGCCGATTCCAACCGCCAGACCCGGGCACTGGCCGATAACGTGCAGAAAAAGCTCAAGGAAGCCGGCGCGCACGTGCAGGGCGTGGAGGGTGAGGGAACCGGCGAGTGGGTGCTGGTGGATCTGGGGTCGGTAGTGGTTCACATCATGCAGCCCACGATACGGGAATATTACAATCTCGAGCAATTGTGGGGTGGCCCGGTTATGGGCAAGAAACCTAAATTGGCGGAATCTTCCGCACATTAACTGATGTTACGCATTGTCCACGAAAAACACGAAAGGCACGAAAGGCACGAAAAATGGAGGGCCATTTGTTGTGAAGCCTTTTCGTGCCTTTCGTGTTTTTCGTGGACGGCGCCTTCTTCCATTATGTATGTGCGCAACATCAGACATTAAGTGAAACTGTTGATCCTGGCGGTTGGCCACAAGATGCCCGCTTGGGTGAACGAAGGCTTTGCCGAGTACGCCAAGCGCATGCCGCGCGAGGCCCGCATCGAACTGGTCGAGATCAAACCGGAAAAGCGGGTCGGCGGAAAAACCCGGGAACAGGTGTACGAGGCAGAGCAGAGCCGCATCGAGGCCGCCCTGCCGGCCGATTGCGTGCGAGTCGTGCTGGATGAGCATGGCAAGGACTGGAGCACCCTGGAACTTGCCGGTGAGTTGAAAGACTGGATGCGTGGCGGGCGCGACGTGGCTTTCGTCATCGGAGGCGCGGATGGCTTGCACCCGGAGGTGAAGCGCCAGGCCAACCGGCTCTGGTCCCTGTCCCGTCTGACGCTGCCCCATGGCCTGGTTCGGGTGGTACTGGCGGAGCAGCTGTATCGTGCCGTGACTGTAATCCAGAATCACCCTTATCATCGGGAGTAAGATTTTGATTTCAGATAAAAGAATTTACCTGGCTTCGCGCTCGCCGCGCCGGCGCGAGTTGCTCGCGCAAATCGGCATCGGTTTCGAACTGTTGCTGCTTCGGGACGACCCGATGCGTGGCAAGGATGTGGACGAGAGCCCCCTGCCCGGCGAGAACCCGCATGACTACGTGCTGCGCGTCAGTCACGCCAAGGCCGAGGTCGGCTGGCAGCGCGTGCAGCAACGCAGGCTGCCGCATTTCCCCGTGCTGGCGGCAGATACTGCGGTGGTGTTGAACGACAGGATCATGGGCAAACCCGCGAACCGGGACGAAGCCATGGAGATGTTGCTGGCCTTGTCGGGGAAAAGGCATGAAGTGCTCACCGCCGTGGCGGTGGCGAATGCGGACAAAATCGAGCAAAAGCTGTCAGCCTCTATCGTGCAATTCGGCAAGCTGACCGATCATGCCGTTCGTCGTTATGTCATGACCGGAGAACCGCTCGACAAGGCCGGTGCTTACGCGATCCAGGGGCATGCGGCGGCGTTCATCGAGAAAATCGAGGGCAGTTACTCCGGCGTGATGGGGCTGCCGCTATACGAAACGGCGGAGCTGCTGGCCGGGTTCGGCATAGAGGTTTTATAAATCATTTGCCACGGATTAACACGGATGTTCACGGATAGACCCCGATTTTCATCCGTGTAAATCTGTGTTAATCCGTGGATAAAAATCAAAACCATGAGCGAAGAAATTCTGATCAACGTCACCCCTCAGGAAACCCGGGTGGCGGTCATGCAACAGGGCGTGGCCCAGGAAATCCATATCGAGCGCATCAGCAGCCGCGGCCTGGTCGGCAACATTTACGTCGGCCGGGTGTGCCGGGTGCTGCCGGGCATGCAGTCGGCATTCGTCGAGATCGGCCTGGAGCGCGCCGCTTTCCTCCATGTGGCGGACATCTGGCAGGAACGCCAGGATGTTGAAATCCGGTTGATCGAGAGGATCCTGCACGAGGGGCAGACCCTGCTGGTGCAAGTGATCAAGGACCCGATCAGCACCAAGGGCGCGCGTCTTTCCACCCAGATCAGCATCGCCGGACGCTTCCTGGTGTTTTTGCCGCAGGAGACCCACATCGGCATCTCCCAGCGCATCGAGGACGAAGCCGAGCGCGAGCTGCTGCGCGACAAGTTGCAGCACCTGCTGCAACCCGACGCGGGCGGTGGTTTCATCATCCGCACCATGGCGGAAGCGGCCTCAGACAGCGAGCTTGAGGCCGATATCGAGTACCTGCGCAAGCAGTGGCGCGACATCAACGACAAAGCCAAGAGCGCCAAGCCGACCGCCATGCTCTACCATGACCTGAATCTCTCGCTGCGGGTGCTGCGCGATTTCGTCAACGAGGAAACCATCCGCATCCGGGTGGATTCGCGCGAGACCTTCCAGAAAATGCAGGGTTTCGCCCTGGAGTACACCAGCAACGTCGTCGGCCTGCTCGAACATTATGCCGGCGAGCGCCCGCTGTTCGACCTGCATGGCGTGGAAAACGAGATCGAGAAGGCGCTGGCGCGGCGCGTCGACCTGAAGTCCGGCGGCTACCTGATCATCGACCAGACCGAGGCGTTGACCACGGTGGACGTGAATACCGGCGGCTTCGTCGGCGGCCGCAATTTCGACGACACCATTTTCAAGACCAACCTCGAAGCGGCGCAGGCGATCGCCCGGCAGCTGCGGCTGCGCAACCTCGGCGGCATCATCATCGTGGATTTTATCGACATGGACAACGAGGAGCACCAGGCGTCGGTGCTGGCCGAGTTCAAGAAGACGCTGGCGAAGGACCGTACGCGCAAGACGGTGAACGGTTTCTCCGCCCTCGGCCTGGTGGAGATGACGCGCAAGCGCACCCGCGAGAGCCTGGCGCATATCCTGTGCGAGCCCTGCTGCACCTGCCAGGGACGGGGGGTTCTGAAGACGGCGCAGACAGTGTGCTACGACATCCTGCGCGAGCTGGTGCGCGAGGCGCGCCAGTTCAGCGCGCGCGAGTTCCGCATCCTCGCTTCCCAGCAGGTGATCGACCTGTTTCTCGATGAGGAATCACAAAGCCTGGCGCAGCTGGGGGATTTTATCGGCAAGCCGATTTATCTTCAGGTGGAAAATCAGTACAGTCAGGAGCAGTACGATATTGTGTTGATGTAGGGGGGTATGTAGAAGTAACCGGTCTGCGCGGTTTTTCGCGCAGACCGGTTGATTGCAGGGTTGGCCGCTTGTGACGCAGCCGAAAACTGTTATTGACGCGCCCCCAACAGATTTCGTTGCCGTTCCAAGTAAACGTCTTGGCTGATGAGACCAGAATCACTCAAGCGCTTTAGTTCCTTGAGCTTTTCGTCTAGCGTCGGTGCGTTACTGGCCAATTGTGTTGATGGCGCAGTGTTTGCTGGCGTGGCAGCCAGCACTTGCGCTGATTGATCTGGTGCTTTCGGGGGCTCGATTTTTGAGAATGTACCCATTAGTATTTGGATGAATGTTGGATACTCATAGGCTGCGCCGTTGTTGTGGTCGACAATTGCTCCGATGCCGCCGCCAAAAATGATGTTTCCGAACATTGATCCTTTGGTCTCTGAAACAACAGCGGCTCTTCCGGGCTCGACGCCGACCTTATTACAGAGCACCTGCATATCGTCATTCGATCTGTGAATCATTACTGATCCGGGTGTTGTAACGAACCATTTTCCCTTGTTGTTCGTCAATTCACAGGCTGCGCCGGTCACTTCTCCTCCACCTTGTTCCCGTGTTTGCACGGAAACGCTTTGATTGGACGAGCCGGTTATAGATGCGCACCCACTTGTAAGTCCAGCTATCACTACAATGGCAAGAAACAGTTTTTTGCTCATAATTTGATACTCCATTTGAAAAGTAAAGAAAGCGCAGGGCTAGGCACGATCAAATTTTGTGTTGGAATGGTAAGGCTCTGTTGTGTGTTTTATGACAACTGGGCCACTATAGGTCTTTGCTCAGGTTGTTACAAGCGGTGACGGGTTTTGTGTGCGCTTCGCGCAGATGTTCAGGTGCCGGGGGCAGCCCGGCAATTAAACAACGCGCGAAGCGCACGAAATTCGCTCAATCGCTGCTTCCTGTTGATGCAACCTGCCGAGCGCGACTTCCGTTTCCTCCATCCGTGCCTCTAGGATTGTGATCTGGTCACGGATCATGTTGATGTCTTCCTCGCGCTTCTCCAGCGCTATTTTTTGCGCCTGGATCTGCTTCTGCACCGGGATGGACAGCTCCCTCAGCCACCAATCGGTTTCCGCTTTCAGTTGCAAGAACAGATCGCGCAGAGGCGCCACCACTTCCATACCGAATTTCTTTGCCAGGCTGGTCTTGTCTGTCATCAGGTTGACCGGGCGGCGGCAGAATTCTGCGGTTTTTTCGCCGAGTTGCTGCAAGTCATGGCGGTAATTTTCCAGGCCGGAAAGTTGGGGTGGGGCAAGTTTGAAGCCAGGCAGTTGATTGAATCGGGTGTATACGGCTTCGACCATGCCCATGACTTGGCGATTCTGGCGCTCGTAACCTTCGAGCAAGGTGGAAGCCTCGCTGATCAGGGAATGCATTGTCTGGGTAAGCGAGCCTGTGGTGGGGCTGCGCAGGATTTCCTTCAGGTTTTTCGCCACCAGTTTTTCGACGTGTTCGCTGTCGAGGTGGTTGAGGAGTAGGCCGCCCTGCCGCGCGATGAGTTTGCGCGCGATGTTGAAGCTTTTCCATGCCTCCTGGCTCTGGTACTGGTCTGCCTGCAGGCTTTGCTCCAACCGGTCCGCGACCTCGCGGTTTTTTCCGATCAGATCGGCCAGCGTGTCTAGTTCGTGATGCAGTTCGGCGTGCCGGCGCTGCACGGCTGCGCTGCAGGCTTCCGTAATCAGGCCGATTTGGGCTAAAGCGTTGGCGTCCGGTGGCGTGTTTTTCAGGGTATCCAGCAGTTCATGGGCGCGCAACAGCAACTGCGGGTCGAGCAGCTCGGGGGTGTCCGGCAAGGCCAGGCAGGCTTCCAGCGCTGTGATTAAGGTGAACATCGCGGAGCGATACTTCATCACTCTCCCCCTCCTGGGGGAGAGGTAGGAGAGAGGGAACGGACACGGCGAGAAGCGATACTTATTCATTCCGGGCGGCGTTTCTCGCCATGTCCGTTAGTTCGTCGTGCGGCAGCAAGGCGTCTGTCATGGCGTGTCCGTTCCGGTCAGCAATGCTTCCG
>JAUYEK010000233.1 GCA_030691435.1 Sulfuricella sp.
TGATCGAATCACTTTTACTGGCGTCTACACCGTCGTCGTCTTGCTGGGCACTGCAAGCGGCTATGGCACGTTACTGTATGGTCAGGTCAGCTCAAAGCTTGGTGATGCACGTCCACAAACCGTTTCAGTCGGTCTCTCCGATGAAGCGCGCAAAGCACTTCCTGCGCCATTTGCCACATCGGCGAGTAAGGCGCTTGAAGGCAAGCTGATACACCAAACGAGCACACACACCTATGTCGAGTCATCGGGTCGGACCGTTCGCTTTCGGACTGCCGACGTTGTTGCTTTGGTTATTGCTCCAGAACCTGAGCATGACTTCTGGAAGGAATACCTTCAACGCTCTACAACTGTGCAGCCGCCCCTTAACCCATCGCTCAAGGGGACGTCTGCCGACAAGCCGGCATCCGGCTCTTAGCTCCAACGTGAGGTTCAAACCCGACTAATCAATTTCAAATAGCAACCCATTCCCAAACACCAGCGCCGCCCGCACTGCCTTAGGCGCAAACACCCCCTCCATCGCCCCCCGATACTCCCTCATCACCCCCAGATAAGGCGCAGCGCAAGCTGCCAGATTCCCCTCTTCCGCCCTCTCGGCGGCCTTGAAATCCAGTATCCAGACGTCATCCTCGAATTCGACCAGCCGGTCGAGCCGCCTGCTCTCCCCCGCCGCAGTACGGTAGGGCACTTCCTTCCAGGCGTTCACATAGCCTGCGGGGTCGAAGAAACGCTGCAAATGGGGGGCTTGGGTGAGATGCAGGGCATCCTGCCAGAGCGCATCGAACTCGGCGTCATCCACTTCCAGCCGGTCTTGCAGCCACGCCCGGTCGAGCACCGGCGACGGCGGGGCGATCCATTCCAGCAGCGCGTGCAGCCGGATGCCGTGGCGCTGCGCTTCGGTCTGGCGCTGGCTGGTGCGCTTGCCGGTGGGGATGATGACGTTGGGCAAGGCATCGACTTCTTCCCTCGCGGGGATCACCCCCTCTCCCCTGCCCCTCTCCCGCAAGGGGAGAGGGGTACCATTGGCAAGCGATTGACCAATGGCAAAAAGCCCCTCCCCCCTCGTGGGGGAGGGGTGGGGGAGAGGGGGAGTTGCCTGGATCGCACGCAGCAACTTGCCGTGCCAGCTTTCCTCGGACTTGCGCGTACTTTCACTGCCGCTGACGATCAGCGCCTGACGGGCGCGGGTCATCGCGACATACAGCAGGTTCAGGTCTTCGCGCCGCTCCAGTCGGGCCTCGGCATCGAACACCGGCTGCCACTGCGCGGCGCGTTCGCGCTTGCCGGCGTAGAGGAAGAAGTGCTGCGGGCGGGGGCTTTCCGGCGGCCAGTCCAGCACGGCCCGGTAGCCGCGCTCGTTGCGGGGCGAGGCATGGGCGTCGAGCAGCCAGACGATCGGCGATTCCAGCCCCTTGGAGCCGTGGATGGTGAGGATGCGCACGGCGTTGCCGGCATCGCCGACGATGCCTTCGTCCGGGGCCTCTTGCGCTGCCGCGCGACGCAACTGCTGAAGTTCGTTGATGAATTTGGGCAGGCTGGGATAGCGGCCGCTGTCCACGTTCAGCGCCAGTTCCATGAAGGCGTGCAGGTTGGCCTGCACCGCGCCGCGCATCGCTTCTGGCACAACGGCGGCGTAGCGCTGGAGCAAGTCGCCCTCGAAATAAATGCGGTCGAGCAGGTCGTGAACCGGCAGAGTGTCGGTCAACGCGAGCCAGCCTTGCAGCAGGCCCAAGGCGCGGCGCAGCGCCGGGCTGGATGGCTCACGACCGGCCACGGCGTGCAGTCGCGCCCACCAGGAACCGTCGGGCTCGCGCGCCAGCGCCATCAGGTCGTCATCGCCACAGCCGAACAGGGGCGAGCGCAGTGCCTGAGCCAGGCACAGATCGGCGAAGGGGGTGATCAGAAAAGTCAGCAGGGCGGTCAGATCGGCGCATTCCAGGGTGTCGAGCAGTCCGCCCTGGCGCGAGCTGACGTAGGGGATGCGGGCCGCGCGCAGGGCGCGCTCGTAGATTTCCAGCCGGGTGCGGCTGCGTTTCAGCAGCAGGATGTCGCGGAATTCCGCCGGCCTGCCCTCGCCATTCTCCGTGGCGATCTGCCATGTGCCAACCATGCTGCTGATTTTTTCCGCCAACTGCCGGGCTTCCAGCTCGACGCGCTGGTCTTCCTCCTCCTCCAGTGCGTCGGTCAGGGGGTCGCGCAAGTCCAGTAGGCCGTCAAGTTGAACAGGTTGGATGTAGGAGCGG
>JAUYEK010000235.1 GCA_030691435.1 Sulfuricella sp.
ATGCCATGCAGGGCCAGGATGCGGTCAAAACTGCCAAGGCTTTCAGCGAGGCGCTGCCGCTGACTGGTGTAGTGCTCACCAAGCTAGATGGCGATGCGCGCGGTGGTGCGGCGCTGTCGGTGCGCCAGGTTACCGGCAAGCCGATCAAGTTCGCTGGCGTAGGTGAAAAAGTAGGCGGCCTTGAAGCCTTCCATCCAGAGCGCATGGCTTCACGCATCCTCGGCATGGGCGACGTGTTGTCCCTGATTGAAGACGCCCAGCGCGGCGTCGATCAGGAAGAAGCGGTCAAGCTGGCCAAGAAACTCAAGTCCGGCAAGAGTTTCGACCTCGAGGATTTCAAGGCGCAGCTGCAACAGATGAAAAAAATGGGCGGTGTCGCCGCCCTGATGGACAAGTTGCCGGCACAGATGGGGCAGGCAGCGGCGGGCATGGCGGACGACAAGTCTATCAACCGTATCGAGGGCATCATCAACTCGATGACGCCGGGAGAGCGCCGCAACCCGGACCTCCTCAAGGCATCGCGCAAGCGCCGCATCGCCGCCGGCGCCGGGGTGCAGGTGCAGGAGGTGAACCGCTTGCTGAAGCAGTTCGAGCAAACCCAGAAAATGATGAAAATGGTCGCCAAGGGCGGGATGGCGAAGATGATGAGGGGCATGAAGGGCATGATGCCCGGCATGTGAAGCCGGTGTTTCAGTTTGAGCATCAAAGGTTGAGCTTTCCAGAAACAGAAGCTTGGCCTAGAATTGGTGTAATGGTTTGCAACTCTCGAAGAGGACAACACAAATGGTCGAGAACGTAGACAACCTGGTACTGGAGCAACTTCGCGCCATTAGGTCTGATATCGCGTCTGTGAAGGACGACACTCGCGAGATTAAATCCCGGTTGGTTACCGTGGAGAGTGGCATCGCCAGTCTGCGCAGAGATGGCGCAGACTATGCGGCCAGCATCGCAGACCAGCATATGCGATATGACAGAATTAACGAGCGGATCGAGCGCATCGAAAAGCGACTGGAATTGGTGTAATTCGGTTTGGTAAACCCCTGGCCCTGATACCGGGGGTAATGTAATTTCCAGGTCGAATGGCATAATGGGGTCACCCCTAGGTCTTTATTTTTAGACCCCTAGACCCTGGCCTACGCCGCCGACCGCGAACATCTACACTTTGGTCAGCAAGGATTCCGATTCCCACGAGTTGAGTCTGTTGTACGGTTCACCGCCGAAGGTCGTCTGGTCAGTAGTAAATAATCTTTCTTGCGTTTATTCCAAAACTTAGCGTAAAATGGTCGGCTTTTTAGACCGAATTTTTGAAGGGTAAAACCAAATGGTTGTGATTCGACTTGCCCGTGGCGGCGCCAAGAAACGCCCGTTTTTCAACGTAGTCGTGGCTGATTCACGTAATCGCCGTGACGGACGATTCATCGAGCGCGTGGGTTTCTACAACCCGGTTGCGCGTGAAGGCCAGGAGGCTGTGCGCCTAGACAACGAGCGCATCAGCTACTGGCAGGGGCACGGCGCGTTGCTGTCCGACGCAGTGGCCAAACTCGTCAAGCGTGCCGCAGTCTAATAAACTGGTGGTCATGGGGCGCATCGCCGCCCCCTTCGGCATTCTCGGCTGGGTCAAGGTGCAGCCGTTTAGCGAAGAAGTCGGTGGGCTGCTGGATTTTCCGGTCTGGAATCTTGGCCGAGGCGAGCAGTGGCGCGAAGTCCAGGTTCTGGAGACGGAGGCCCACCACAAGACGCTGGTGGCCAGGCTGGACGGATGTAATGACCGCGATGCCGCAGCGGCGCTGAAGGGCCTTGAGGTCGCTGTGCCGCGCGCGGCGCTGCCGGAAGCGCCGGAAAATGAATATTACTGGTCCGATCTGATCGGGATGGAAGTGGTGAATGCCCGGGGTGAAGTGCTGGGCAAGGTGGCGGAACTTCTGGAAACCGGCGCGAACGACGTGCTGGTGGTGGAGGGGGAGCGCGAAAGGCTGCTCCCGTTCACTGCCCAGGTCATCCTCAAAGTCGATTTGGCGGCGGGACGGATCGACGTGGAGTGGGGCGCGGATTATTGAATTTCGACGTCATCACCTTGTTCCCGCCGATGTTCGACGCGCTGGCCAAACACGGCATCACGCGGCGCGCGCTGGAGCAGGAGCGGTTCCGGTTGCAGTTGTGGAATCCGCGCGATTTCACCGAGGATAACTATCGTACGGTAGATGATCGCCCCTACGGCGGTGGGCCAGGCATGGTGATGCTGGCCGAGCCGCTGGAAAAGGCGATCCTGGCCGCGAAAGAGCGGCAGAAGCAGGCCGGCGTGGCGAATCCGAGGGTGGTCCATCTTTCGCCCCAAGGCAAGGTGCTTACCCACCAGCGGGTGATGGAGCTGACCCAAGAGCCCGGTCTGGTGCTGCTGGCGAGCCGTTACGAAGGCGTAGACGAGCGCTTGTTGCGGCATCAGGTGGATGAGGAAATCTCGATCGGCGATTACGTGCTGTCCGGCGGGGAGCTGGCGGCGATGGTGCTGATCGACGCCGTCGTCAGGCAGTTGCCGGGCGTACTCGGCGATGCCGAATCGGCAATACAGGATTCATTCGTGGACGGGCTGCTGGATTGCCCCCACTATACCCGCCCCGAGGTTTATCAGGGCGAGGCGGTGCCGGAAGTGCTGATGTCCGGGCACCATGCGGAAATTCAACGCTGGCGGTTAAAGCAGGCGTTGGGCAGGACCTGGTTGAGGCGGCCGGATTTGTTGGCCGCCCGCCAGTTGACAAAAGAGGAATCCGGGCTGCTGGCTGCATTCAAGGCAGAAAACCAGCAGGAACAGGAATCCAATAAATAACCAAGCAAGGAGTTTTACATGGATATCATCAAGCAGCTGGAACAGGAAGAAATCGCCCGCCTGGGCAAAACCATCCCCGATTTTGCCCCGGGCGACACGGTGATCGTCGGCGTCAACGTCGTGGAAGGTACCCGCAAGCGGGTGCAGGTTTTTGAAGGTGTGGTGATCGCCAAGCGCAACCGCGGTCTCAACTCCGCCTTCATCGTCCGCAAGATTTCCAATGGCGAAGGCGTGGAGCGTACCTTCCAGACCCACTCCCCGCTGATTGCCAGCATCGAAGTGAAGCGCCGCGGCGACGTGCGCCGCGCCAAGTTGTATTACCTGCGCGATCGCTCCGGCAAATCTGCACGTATCAAGGAAAAGCTGGTCGCCCGTACTCAGCCGGCGAAGTCGGCAGAGTAAGCTTATACGCTGTAGTCCAAAGGCCACGAAGGCATTGCCTTCGTGGCCTTTGCTATTTTGATCGGCTAGAATGACGTTATGCGTAATCTGGTCATGATGCCCCTCTCCCCAACTAAAGGGACGCCCTCTCCTCAATCCTCTCCCGCGAGCGGGTTACCCTCATCCCAACCTTCTCCCAGAGGGAGAAGGTGCAATGGAAAAGGGTGCTTGTTTCGATCTGGAAGCAAACGAGAGAGGCGCTTGTTTTGAATTGGGCTTACCAGGCGAGATTCCCTGCGCCGTTTGCGGTGCTAGGCATCATGACCGACGGCACGGCGCTGACCGCCCTGGATTTTCTGCCGCTCGGAACCCCGGCTCTGGAGCCGCAGGATGCGATTTCCAGACAGGTTTGCACACAGTTGCAGGCCTATCTCGCAGATCCCCTTTTTAGCTTCGACCTGCCTTTCGCATTGCACGGCACCGTGTTCCAATCCAGTGTGTGGCAGGCGCTGCGGCAGATTGCCAGCGGCTCGACGCAAAGCTACGGCGAGTTGGCCAAGCGGCTCCACTCCGCGCCGCGCGCGGTGGGACAAGCTTGCGGCGCCAATCCCATCCCCGTGATCATCCCCTGCCACCGCGTGCTGGCGCGAGACGGCCTGGGCGGGTTCATGAACAGCGCCGGCGGCGATCCGCTGGCGATCAAACGTTGGCTGTTACAGCATGAGCGCAGACAGCCTGCTTGACGAATTCTGCGACACGCTGTGGCTGGAGGAAGGCCTGGCGCGCAACACCCTGGAAAGCTACCGGCGCGATTTGCAGCAGTTCGCTGTTTGGCTTCAGGGAGCATGCGGAAAGAGCTTGCAGGAGGCGGGTCATGCCGACCTGGAAGGTTTTTTGTCGCATCAGTACAATGTGACGAAAACCCGTGCCAGCACGGCCAGTCGCGAGCTTTCCAGCTTCCGGCGGTTTTACCGTTACCTGTTGCGCCAGGGCCGGATAAGTGCCGACCCGACGCTTAACATCGCTTCGCCGAAACAGGTCAGGGCGCTGCCAAAAAGCCTGACCGAAGCGGATGTGGAAGCCTTGTTGAACGCGCCCGATATTGGAGGCACGCTGGGATTGCGCGACAAGGCGATGCTGGAAACGCTATATGCCACCGGCCTTCGGGTTTCCGAGCTGGTGACGCTGAAGGTGGCGGAAGCGAGCCTGGATATGGGCGTGGTGCGCGTCATGGGTAAAGGTGGCAAGGAAAGGCTGGTGCCGCTGGGCGAAGAGGCTATTGGCTGGCTAAAGCGCTACCTGGTCGAGGCTCGCCCGCATCTGCTCAATGGCAAAACCAGCGATGCCCTGTTTGTCACTACTCGGCACGGGGCGATGACGCGTCAGGCCTTCTGGTATCTGATCAAGCGCCGCGCTGCCCAGGGTGGGGTCGGAAAGCCGTTATCGCCGCACACCCTGCGCCACGCTTTTGCCACCCATTTGCTCAATCACGGCGCCGATTTGCGCGTGGTGCAGATGCTGCTCGGGCACGCCGACATTTCCACCACCCAGATCTATACGCATGTGGCGCGCGAGCGGCTGAAGCAGTTGCACGCAACGCATCACCCGCGCGGCTGAAACGGGGCCATTTCCTCCAGCGGGCGGGGCTTGGCGATGCCGTAACCCTGGGCGTAGTCCACGCCGATGGTGCGGAGCTTATCCAGGATCGCCTGGTTTTCGACGAACTCGGCGATGGTTTTGATCCCCATCACATGGCCGATGTGGTTGATGGATTCGACCATGGCGCAGTCGATCGGGTCGTTGATCATGTCCCGGACGAAGCTGCCGTCGATCTTCAGGTAATCCACCGGCAAGTTCTTCAGGTAGGAGAAGGAGGACATGCCGCTGCCGAAGTCGTCGAGCGAGAAGCTGCAACCGAGCGATTTGACGGTCTTGATGAAGTTGCTCGCCTTGGCGAGGTTGGAGATCGCCGAGGTTTCGGTAATCTCGAAGCAGACCTTGTGCGGCGGTACGCCTGTGCCCTTGATCTGGTCGATTAGGAAGCCGAGGAAGCGGTCGTCGTTGACCGACTGGCCGGAAAGGTTGATGGCGCAGATCACCGGCCGTTCGGCGTGGGCGATCAGCCAGTTGAACGCGTTGCTGACCACCCAGCGGTCGATCTCCACCATCAGGTTGTAGCGTTCCGCGGCGGGGATGAAGGCGCTGGGCGGCACCAGGTTGTTGTCCTCGTCCAGCATGCGCAGCAATATCTCGAAATGCTGTTCCTGTTCGGGCACGTCTTCCCCCGCCTGGACGATGGGCTGGTAGTGCAGCCGGAAGCGCTCTTCCTCGAAAGCCTTGGCGATGCGCGCCACCCAGTGCATTTCGCCGTGGCGCTCGGCCATCTCGATGTCATCCGGCGAATACACCTGCACCCGGTTGCGCCCCTTGTCCTTTGCCGCGTAGCAGGCGGTATCGGCGGCGGAAAGCACGTTGGCCGACAAACCGCTGGTTGCGGTGATCGCCACCAGGCCGATGCTGACGCCGACAGCGAAGGTCTTGTCGAGCCAGACGAAGCGAAAGGCCCCCACCTCGTCGAGCAGGACGTTTGCCAGGCGAACCGCCTGATCCAGCGGACAGTTTTCCAGCAGGACGCCGAACTCGTCGCCGCCGAGCCGCGCGAAGGTGTCGGATTCGCGCACCTTGGCCTGGATCTGCGCGGTCAGCTGGCGCAGCAGCTCGTCGCCGGCGCTGTGGCCGCAGGTGTCATTGAGTACCTTGAACTGGTCGAGATCGAGGTAAAGCAGCGCGTGTTCTCTGTGCTGGCTTGCCGCGCTGTCGAGCAGGTCTTCCAGCCGGCGCTCGAATTCGCTCCGGTTGATCAGGCCGGTAAGGGCGTCATGCCGGGCTTGATGGGAAAGCTGGTGGGTCAGCTTGCGCTTTTCGCTGATGTCGTGGAACACCAGCACGACGCCGAGGATATGGCCGTCGCGGTCGCGGATCGGCGCGGCGGAGTCCTCGATGGGGTGTTCCCGCCCGTTGCGCGCGATCAGCACGGTGTGGTTGGCCAGGCCGACGATGATCCCTGACCGCAGCACCTTGTCCACCGGGTTTTCCACCAGCTCGCGGGTATGTTCGTTGACGATGTTGAACACCTCCAGCAGCGGCAGGCCACGGGCCTCCGCAGTCGTCCAGCCGGTGAGGTTTTCCGCCACCGGGTTGAGGAAAGCGACCCGTTCCTGGTCGTCGGTGGTGATCACCGCGTCGCCGATGGATTGGAGGGTGACCTGGGCCAGCTCTTTTTCGCGGTGGACCTGGGCGAGCAGGGACTGAATATTGTCCGCCATGTCGTTGAAGGCGGAAATGACGCTCCGCATCTCCATGCTGCCCTGAATCGGAATGCGCGCAGCCAGGTCGCCTGCCCCGAGTTTTCCCGCGCCCTCGTTCAGGGCTTCGAGAGGCCGCAGGCCGACCTTGAGGATCAGCAGGATGCCGAGGAAATCCAGCCCCACCGCCAGCGCCAGAATCAGGATGTGATTGCGGAAACCCTCCCAGGTACGGTTGATCGCCGGCGTGGGCGTCATCTGGACGGACAGCACCCCATAGCGCGTCCCGCCCACGGCAAGGTCGGCGCTTGCATCTTCCCCGTGGAGACCGGAAAAGCGCGCGAACCAGGTCGGAGCGCGGGCTGCGGGGGAGGTTTTCGAAGCCGCCCGCAGCGCATTGCCCTTGCGGTCGACGAAGCGCAGGCTGTAGATGTTGTCGCGCTTGGCCCGGGCCTCCAGCATCTGCGTCATGGTGGAGAAATCGCCGATCACCGCCTGTTCGGCCAGGGCGGGGGCCAGTGACGCCAGCTCGCTTTCCGCCTGGGCGGCCAACTGCTCCTGGTGCCAGGCGGAGTCGGTCTTGACGGAGCTGTACAGCATGACGGCGCCCGCCACGATCAGGGCGAGCCCGGTGCTGACGCCCAGCCGGGAGATGAAGGAAAGGCGCGCCCACAGGTGCGCCGGCGGCGGGATTCTCACCAGTTTCAGCCTACTGTTTGCCGGGACATCCGTCGCAATCCCTGACCAGAGTGGTTTTGAAATACCGAGGGTAGTTCTGGTAGTCCTTGTCATCCGCCGCCACAAAACCATAGGGGGGTTGTTGCTTGATTACTTCGACACTCGCCTTCAGCACCTTCAGCCCTTCGGGGTCGCTGGCCATGCCGAGCAAGGCGTCCCGCACCGCGCCGACCTCTTGCGCGGGCACGCGGGGATGGGCGGAAATGGGCAGGTTGAGATAATCCTCGGAGGCCCACAGCACGCGATAGCGGTAATGTTCCCGCCGCCCATAGTCGCGCATCACCTGGGAATTGACTCCGGCAGCCATGATCCGCCCGGCCTTCAACTGCCCCATGATGCCTTCCTGGTTGCCGGCGAATACCGGCTTGACCTTCGTTCCGGCGAGCAGCAGGGCGTTCATGGGCACGGCGTAGCCGACGAAGGCGACGGTGGAGGGGAAGCCCACTTC
>JAUYEK010000237.1 GCA_030691435.1 Sulfuricella sp.
CAGACGGGCCTCGGCCCTGGGGTTGCGGGCGCGGATCACGCGGACGGCCCCCCGCAGGGCTTCGATCACCTCGCGGGGGTTGGCCTCGCGGGTCGCTCCCTCCCGGAACTCCCGGTCGAGGCGCTGCATGGACAGGTCGAAGAGCTCTACGGCGACGCCCTTCTCCCCCACGTCCGCGCCGAGCACGTAGGCTCCCGTCGCGCGGACGCCGAGCTTGGCGATGGGGCGCCCGCCCTCGGACGGGACCGACCCGCGCTCCTCGACGAGACCCTCGCGGATCAGGTCCCCGACGACGTTGGTGATGGTCGCCGTCGACAGGTCGCAGGCCGTTGCCAGGCCGCCGCGCGTGACCTCCTGGGACCGGACGATCTCGCGCAGCACCGTCAAATCTTCCGGCGCTGCGCTACCCACATACAGGGGATGAATGCCCAGCGCCGGGACGCAGCCGGGATAGCGCTCGCAAGCCGCCAGCACGGCTTCGAAGCCGGCGCGTTCAACGCCGGGAACCACCATGACACCAACCCCCGCTGCGCTGGCGCGCGCCGCCACTTCGTCGCGGTCGGCGTCGAATTCGGCGGCATCGAGATGGCAGTGGGTGTCGATCAGCATGGCTCTATTCTAACCAAAGGGCGGTGATGCGTAATGGGGAATGAGTAATGAACCCGGATTATCCATTGGAATGCTCGTGCCTGTAGGAGCGCCGCCCCCGGCGCGAATGCGGCTGAAAATCGCGGCGAGGGCGCCGCTCCCACAGCGGTGTTTTGGCTCTAAATGGATAATCTGGGATGAAAAAACGCCCCATCACTCATCTTCCCCGCCGCCAGTTCGCTGGCGGGTGGTGCCAGTGTTTTCCAGCAGCGAAATGGTCGGTTCGGTCATGCCAGCCCTCTCAGTATCTCCCGCACCGGCTTGGGCAGCGCCGCCCCCATCGCATCGACCAGCGTAAGCCACAGCCCGCCAGGCTCGCGAACGCCCGGCTGCAGCGCCGTCACCTCGAACACCCTCGGCACGATGCGGAGGCGAAAATGGGTGAAGGTATGCTGCCGCTCAGGCAGCGGACTGACCTCCGCGCCCGCCATACCAAGACGGGCAAGCGCGTCCATCTCCAAAACCGGCGCTTCGGGAAAACTCCACATGCCGCCCCAGATGCCGGTAGGTGGGCGCTTTTCCAGGTACACCTCGCCCTGGCGCAGCAGGATCAGCATGGCCGTCTCCTTCTGCGGCAGCGGCTTGCGCGGTTTGGGCTCAGGCAGCTCCGCCACCCGCTTTTCATTGTAGGCGACGCAGCCGGAGCCGAGGGGGCAGGCGGCGCAGGACGGCTTGCGGGCGCATAGCGTGGCGCCCAGGTCCATCAGCGCCTGGGTATAGGTTTCGATGCCGGATTCAGGCAGCAGCGCCTCGGCCTGTTGCCACAGCCGATTCTCCACCGCCTTGGCGCCGGGATAGCCGGCGATGCCGAAACAGCGCGCCAGAACGCGCTTGACGTTGCCATCCAGGATCGCGCGGCGCTGGCCAAAGGAGAAAGCCAGGATCGCGGCGGCGGTGGAGCGACCGATGCCGGGCAGCGCCACGACCGGCTCAGGATCGGACGGAAAAACGCCGCCATGCTGCGCCACCACGAGCTGCGCGGCACGGTGCAGGTTGCGTCCGCGGGCATAATAGCCAAGCCCGCTCCAGTGGGCAAGCACCTCGTCCTGCGACGCGGCGGCGAGGGTGGCAATATCGGGAAAGCGCGCGATGAAACGCTGGTAATAGGGGATCACGCTGGCGACCTGAGTCTGCTGCAGCATGATTTCCGACAGCCACACCGCGTAAGGATCGCGGGTCTGCTGCCAGGGCAGGCCGTGTCGGCCATGATGTTTCTGCCACTCGATCAGGAGCCGGGCGAAGTTTTTCATCGGCACTTACTTGAGGCCGCCTGCCTTGACGTTGAGCTTGATGTTGGAGGACTTGATGTTGGCGACCTTGAGCGCGCCTATGCTGAGCTGACCATTGGCGTTGAGGTTTTTCAGGAAGCTGAAATCCAGCGGCTTTTCGGGCTGCTTCGCCTCGGGTTTGGCGGGCGGCAGGTAGCGGTCGACATCCAGCTGCTCGATGGCGATGTCGAAATCATAGGCCGGCGCATCGAAATGGCTGATTCCGAGCTTGGCCTTGAGCGGGCTTTCGTCGATCTTGCCGCCCAGGTCCAAGTGCGCATCCTGCCTGGCGAGATCGAGCCGGGCCGCGCCGCCCAGATTCATGTTGAGCGCCCTGGGCATCGTTAGGCCGCTGAGATTGAAGCTGACAACGAGTTTGTCCAGGCTGAACTGGCGCGTGCCAAGATTGGCGCTGAAGGGGCTGGCGATCCGGCTCTTGACGGTGTTGTCGCCTTGCCGGCCGCTGAAGTCCAGAGTGAAATTATCGGCTCGAATCGCGCTGCCTTTGCCGGCCAACGCAGGAACGCTCAGCGCCAGATCCAGGTTGCCCTTGGGCTGCATCAGCTTCACCGTCAGATCAATCTTGCCGGCGACACGCTCCGGCCCCAGTTCGAATTTCGGCGAGGTCAGCCGGATGTCCAAGCCATCGGCACCACGCTTGCCGGTCAGGGAAACCGCCAGCGCATCCAGGGTGATGGCTTTGGCCTCGGTATCGAACAGCAGGCCGCTAGTCAGCGCCACCTGGGCGTCGACTTTCGGGTTCTCGCCCTGCAAGGTGAATTTGAGCTCGACCTTGCCGGGCTGGTTGTTGGCCAGACGCCCGGATTCAAATTCCATGCCGGTAATATCCAGTTTCCGCCCGGCCATCTGGTCGTCGAATGACAGCGCGGCGCGGGTGACGCTGACGCCTTCGATGTCGAACTTGAACTGCTCCGACTCTTCCTCCTTCTTCAAGAAGTCATCGATGTTGGTGCTGCCGTCAGGATAGCGCACCAACCGGGCGCGGATGCCGTCGACGCGGATGCGATCCACCACCAGTTGCCTCTTCAGCAGCGGCAACACCGCGAGGGAAACGCGAGCGCTGTCGACGGCGGCGAACTCCTTGTCGCTGCCGTGCTCGCTCAAGGCAAGCCTGCCGAGATCGGCGCCGATGCGGGGGAAAAAGGTCAGTTTGATGTCGCCTTCTAGCTTCAGGGTGCGCTGCTTTTTATCCTGCGCCAGCTTGACGATCAGCGGCTTGTAATCGTTCGGGTTGAAGGTGGCGGCGACCAGTGCGACAAGAGCCAGGAATGCGATGAGAATGGCGCCGACGGAGATCAGTCCATATTTCAGGGTCTTGTTCATTTGCATAATCCCGGAGTGGGAATGAAGACTGGAGCGGGTGAAGGGAATCGAACCCTCGTATGCAGCTTGGGAAGCTGCCGTTCTGCCATTGAACTACACCCGCAGGAGGGCAGATTTTACGATGGTTCCACGCATTACTCAACTGCTAGTAGATTTTTCATGTGGAAGCTTTCGTTCTACCATGGGGCTGCGCCTGCATGGTAGAATGCAATCCCACTTTCTCATGGCAATATTGAAGGCGATGCAGCTAACGGTCAACGGCGCACCTCACTCCTTTGAGCAGAATCCGAACCTTTCCCAGTTGCTGGAAACCCTGAGCCTCACCGGAAAACGTTTGGCGGTGGAAAGGAACGGCGAAATCGTGCCGCGCAGCCAGTTCGCCGACACGTTGCTGGCCGATGGCGACAAACTGGAAATCGTCGTCGCGGTCGGCGGCGGCTGAGAAGCCGGAACCAAAATGCATGTAGGATGGGTGGAGCGTAGCGATACCCATCAAGTGGCGGCCATGATGGGTATCGCTACGCTCCACCCATCCTACGAATCTCTATGGTAATAATTTTTTGGAGATCAAAATGGATGAATTAGTCATCGCAGGCAAAACCTATTCATCGCGCCTCCTGATTGGCACCGGCAAGTACAAGGATTTCGATGAAACCCGCCGCGCCGTCGAGGAAAGCGGCGCGCAGATCGTGACGGTGGCGATCCGCCGCACCAATATCGGCCAGACCGCCGGCGAGCCGAGCCTGCTCGATGCGCTGCCGCCCTCGAAATACACTTACCTGCCCAACACCGCCGGCTGCTACAGCGCCGACGACGCCATCCGCACCCTGCGCCTGGCGCGCGAACTGCTGGACGGGCACGACCTGGTCAAGCTCGAAGTGCTGGGCGACCCGAAGACGCTCTACCCGAACATGATGGAAACCCTCAAGGCGGCGGAAGTCCTGGTCAAGGACGGCTTCAAGGTGATGGTCTACACCTCCGACGACCCGATCATCGCCAAGCAGCTGGAAGAAATCGGCTGCGTCGCAGTGATGCCGCTGGCCTCGCTGATCGGCTCCGGCATGGGCATCCTCAACCCGTGGAACCTGCAGATCATCATCGACAACGCCAAGGTGCCGGTGATCGTGGATGCCGGCGTGGGCACCGCGTCCGATGCCGCCATCGCCATGGAACTCGGCTGCGACGGCGTGCTGATGAACACCGCCATCGCCGGCGCCGGCAACCCGGTACTGATGGCCTCGGCGATGAAAAAGGCGGTGCAGGCCGGGCGCGAAGCCTTCCTCGCCGGCCGCATGCCGAAGAAACTCTACTCCGCCAGCCCAAGTTCGCCCACTACGGGGTTGATTTCCTAGCCACAGAGCTCACAGAGAACACAGAGTTCTCGCTTTTCTCTGTGAGCTCTGTGTTCTCTGTGGCAAAGACTTTATGAACCATCGTCCAATCAGAAGCTTCGTCCTGCGCCAGGGCCGCATGTCCAATGCCCAGACCCGCGCGCTGGAAACCCTGCTGCCACGCTGGGGCATCGCCTACCTGGAAACCCGGCTCGACCTCGACGCCGCCTTCGGCAGGGTAGCCCCGAAAATTCTCGAAATCGGCTTCGGCATGGGGGATTCCACTGCGGCCATCGCAGCCGTCCATCCTCAGAACGACTATCTCGGCATCGAGGTTCACGGCCCCGGCGTCGGCAGCCTGCTCAACCAGATCGAAGCCCTGGGGCTGACCAATCTGCGCGTCATCCAGCACGATGCGGTGGAAGTGCTCAAGCACATGATCGCCCCTGCCAGCCTCGATGGCGTGCACATTTTCTTCCCCGATCCCTGGCACAAGAAAAAACACCACAAGCGCCGCCTGATCCAGCCGGAACTGGTCGCGCTGCTGTGCGACAAACTCAAACCTGGCGGCTATCTCCATGCCGCCACCGACTGGCAGGAATACGCCGAACACATCCTCGCCGTGCTCTCGGCGGAACCCCTGCTCGCCAACACCGCCGCCGATTACGCCCCCAAGCCGGACTACCGCCCGCTGACCAAGTTCGAGCAGCGCGGCATCAATCTCGGCCACGGGGTGTGGGACATCGTGTTCAGGAAAATCTAGCCGAACCGGTTCTGCACCACCACCTCGCCCAGCGGCAATTGTCCGCCGCGAGGCCACGGCTCCTTGATTCCCTTGCCGATGGCGACGAACATGGCGATCACATGATCCTGCGGCAAGTTGATGAGCTTGCCCACCGCGTCGAAGTCGAAGCCGTCCATCGGACAGGAGTCGTAGCCCATTTCCTTTGCCGCCAGCATCAGCGACATGGCCGCGATGCCGCACGAGCGCATGGCCTCGTCGCGCTGAACCTGCTCTCTGCCGGCATAATATTGGCCGATGGCGGGCACGATAAAATCCTGCACCGGCTGCGGCGTATTTTTCCAATACCTCCCCGGCTCCTTATCCCACGCCTTGAGGTCTGCGCACAGCACGACCAGCAGCGAGGCATCGGTGACCTGCGCCTGATCCCACGCGGCCTGCCTTATTTCCTTGCGCAACGCCGCGTCGCTCACCAGCACAAAACGCCAGTTCTGGATATTGAAGGCGGTGGGGGCGAGCAGGGCAAGCCCCATCAGCTTCTCGATTTCCGCCTCGCTCGTGCGGTGATCCTGGTCGAACGCCTTGACCGAACGGCGCGACGCTATCGCTTCTGCAACATTCATAATGTCTCCTGTATTAACCCAGATTGTCCATTAGAGCCAAAACACCGTTGTGGGAGCGGCGCCCTCGCCGCGATTTGCGGCTGCATTCGCGCCGGGGCGGCGCTCCTACATGACGAGCATTCCAATGGACAATCTGGTTTAATGTTTACGCATTAAAAAAAAGAATTCGCCGCCGGCTTCAGCAGAAGAAATGAGCTCGTTGCCGGTCTGCTTGGCGAAAGCCTGCATGTCTTTTACAGCGCCGGAGTCTGTCGCAGTGATTTTTAATATCTGCCCCGCCCCGATCTCAGCCAGAGCCTTCTTGGTACGCAAAATCGGCAGGGGGCAGTTCAAACCGCGCGCATCCAGTTCTTTGTCGATGTTCATGGCATTTCTCCTAAAGGAAAATCAGTCTTCATCTTGATGCTATACAGAAGATGTCACGCGCCGACGAGCTGCGCCTTGTAACCATGCGTCCGCACTCTTCCCAGAAGCGAGGCGTGAGTCACTTTTTCGGAATCGAATGCGACCAGCATCAAATGATCCCGCCCTGGGTTAAAGCGTGGCGCGACAACGCCGGGAAGCGCACGCATATCTTCCTCCAGCGCATTTCTTTGCTCCACACTAAGCTCTTCATTGATATGCACCAATACATCGCATAGGTTCATGGCTACCTCCTTTAAGATACCGACCATCCGGTATGCACACAAACAACAACAAAAAACTTTACCCGCCTTTGCGCCGGCCTTTCTCAGCTTTGGCCGGCATCAGCCCCCGCACGTAACCATGCAACTGCTTCATGCAGGTGCCGAATGCCTTGGGCGACTGCATGTTCTTCGCCACGCCGATGCACCCTTCCCAGGCCGAAACGACAAACAGCGCCGCCGCCTTGTAATCCACCTCCGCCCTGATCTCGCCCTGCTTCTGCCCGCGCTTGAGGGCGCCTTCAACCGTTTTCTGCCACACCCCCAGCACCCCGCCGAGCCGCTCCTGAAACAGCTCATCCAGCGCACTCATCTCCTGCATCAGGTTATTCAGCGGACAACCCAGCATAACGAAATCCGACGGCACTTTTTTGTCGATGGTGGCAATGATCTCCAGCAGCATTTCAACGGGCCGTTCGCTTTCCCGCAACGGCCTGAAGATCAACCCTTCCAGCCGCTCCTTGATAACCTCCTCGATCACCGCCAGGCCCAATGCCTGCTTGGTCTGGAAGTGATGGTACAGGGCACCCTTGGTCAGGCCCGTATCCTGCAGGATATTGGCGATGCTCGCGGCCTGAAAACCTTGGCGGTGAATCTCGCAAAAGGCCGATTGCAAAATTTTGTCTCGGGTAAGGTCGGGTTGTTTTGTCTGCATGGGGCAATTACATACCGACTGGTATGCATGTGTCAAGCACTTTTCTGACGAATCACTTTGATGCTTCCATTCAGCACACTCCGGGAGCCTGGAAAACTTACCGGATTAAAAGGCTCGCGTTATAATCCTGATGCGCCGCCCAGAAATGGCGAGCGCCATTCCAACCCACCCAAAAGAGTCGTCATGAAAAAACTGTTGATCGCACTGTGCCTGGCTGTCGGTTTCGCTTCCCCCGCCTTCGCCGCCGACGAAAAAGCGCCTACCGCGCAGCAGAGCAAGATGGGCGCCTGCAACAAGGAAGCCGGCGAGAAGGCGCTGAAAGGCGACGAGCGCAAGAAATTCATGAGTGCCTGCCTGAAGGCTAAAGGGCCGGGGGGGATGAAGTAGAACCCACCCCCACCCTAGCCCACCCCCTAATGTGGAGGGAATAAATCAAACCCGCTGCGGCGGGTTTTTTTATGGCATGCGGCCGCTGATGGAGCGCAGAAATTCCTGGCGGAACTGATCGTTATCATTGAAGCAACCGGCAAAGGCCTGGGTGTAAACCCGTTCGTCGCCGCGCCTGTCCTCGCCCAGCAACAGGCATAGCTGCTCCGCTTCGATCACGCAGGCGGCGCCCTTGGCCTTGCCGTGCGTCGCCAGCGCCTCGGCGATGTCGCGCGTCATCCATTCCTGGTAGGTGAAACGGTGGCCGATAGCATCAACCAGCCGGGCGATACGGCCGAAGCCGTGCAGCCGACCGCCGGGGATGTAGGCAACGTGGGCGATGCCGCGAAACGGCACGAGGTGGTGCGGGCAGACGCCGTGCACCGCGATGCCGCGTATTACCACCATGTCTTCGCGCGGATCGGCAAAGCCCTCACCCAGCACTTCGGCGGGGTCCATGTCGTAGCCGCCGAGCAGGCGATTTTCCCATAGCTCGCGCACGCGCCGAGCGGTCCTGCCGGTGTGCGTGCTGTCCGGCGAGACGCCACAGGCACGCAACAAGTCGGTAATCGCCTGCTCGAATGCGGCGGCATCGAACTGGCCGACGCGCGGAATTCCCAAGCCGCCGGGGATCGGCGCGGGATGATCGTGGTCGCAACAGTCAGTCATGGTGCATCTCCTGGTTTGCCATCCCGCCATTCATTCATGGCGGTCGGTTTATGATTAACTTATTGGAGTGATCGTGCATGTAGGAGCGCCGCCCCGGCGCGAATGCGGTCGAAAATCGCGGCGAGGGCGCCGCTCCCACAGCGGCGCCTTGATTCTGCAAGTATAATACTTACATGAACAGCCTGTGGAACGATGGGGAAGCCGCCAGCTTCAAAAACGATCTCGCCCTGCGCGCTTACACCTCGCGCCTGCTCGGCAGCGAAAAAGCGCTGGTGATGCATGGTGGCGGCAACACTTCGGTCAAACTGCAGGAAAACGGCGAGGACATCCTTTACGTCAAGGGCTCGGGCGCCGACCTCGCCCACGTAACGGAAAAGGATTTTGCTCCGGTACGGCTGGCAGCGGTGCGGCCGCTGATCGAACGCGATGCCATGAGCAACGCGGAAATGGGTGCTCAATTCCGCGCCGCCCTGACCGACCCGCAGGCGCCGCGCCCCTCGATAGAAACCCTCCTCCACGCCATATTGCCCTTCAAGTGGGTGGAGCACACCCATGCCGACGCGGTACTGGCAGTGGCGAACACCGACCACGGCGAACGTCACGTCCGGGCAGCCTTCGGCGATAGCGTGGTAATCGTGCCCTACCGCCATTCCGGCTTCGAATTGGCGAAAGCCTGCCACGAGGCCTTCAGCCGCGAAGCCACCGCCAGAACCATCGGCATGGTGCTGATGCATCACGGCATCTTTGCCTTCGGCAACAATGCCCGCGAATCCTACGAGCGCATGATCGCCCTGGTCACTCGCGCCGAGGACTATCTGAAAAGCTGCGATGCCTGGGACATTCCGCTGCGGTTTCCTGCGGCAATCCCCATCCCAACCTTCCCCCTGGAAGGGGGAAGGAGGAGTGACATGCTGGCGCTCGCCGCACTGCGCCGCAACATCTCGCACGCCGCCGGCTTCCCCCTGGTGATGACGCTTTCATCCGACCTGATGAGCCTGGCTTTCGCCCGCCGCCCCGACCTGGAATCGCTCTCCCAGCGCGGCCCGGCCACTCCGCAGCACGCAGTGTTTACCAAGCGCGTGCCGATGCTGGGCCGCGACATAGCCGTCTTCACCGCAGCCTACCGCCGCTATCTGGCGGAAAACGCGCCCGAGCAGGCGGTGCGCCTGCCCGACACCGCGCCGCGTATCGTGCTCGACCAGGAATGGGGGCTGATTTCTGCCGGCATCACGGCCTTCTACGCCGACGCGGCAGCCGAGATTTACCGCCACAGCATGAAAATCCAGTCGCGTGCCGAAGCGCTGGAGGCTTATGCTTCCCTGCCTCCACGCGAAGTGCTTGCCGCCGAAATCGAATATGGCGGTTTCGAACAGACGATGCGCAACCAGTATGGGCTGGCCGGCCAAGTCGCGCTGGTAGACCGGGCGCTGTCCAAGCAGGCCAAGGTGGAAGAACTGCTCGCAAAGGGCGCCGCGGTGATCGGGCTGGATGACGACCCGACCGTCAAAGCACTCCACCCCCGACCGGAATTTCTCGGCCTGTGCTGCAGCCTAGTAGATAGTCAAATTGAATCAGATGGCTGTAGGAGCGGGCTTGCCCGCGATCAACGGCATCAATCGCGGGCAAGCCCGCTCCTACCAAACCTTCCGAATCTCGTTGACAGGCTCCTATATAACCCGACCGAAATCGAAGCCGCGCTGGAGCAATCGGTGCGCCGCTTCGGCGGCATCGACCTGCTCATCACCGACAACCCGACATTGGCAACAGCCTGTGAGCCGTTACTTAAACTTTCACCCCAACATCCATAGCCACAGAGAACACAGAGTTCACAGAGAAAATTCTTTGTGCCCCACACTCTGTGTCCTCTGTGAACTCTGTGGCCAAAAAAGGATAAATTTATGAATATCGAAACCCTGCGCTGGCAAGACAACCGCCTGGAGATGATCGACCAGCGCGTGTTGCCGGCGCGCTTCGAATACCTTTCCTACGATTCCGCCGCCAGCGTCGCCCACGGCATCCGCGCCATGGTGGTGCGCGGAGCGCCGGCGATCGGCTGCGCCGCCGCCTACGGCGTGGCGCTGGAGGCACTGCGACTAAAGGAAACCGCCCCGGAAGCCTTCCGCAGCGGGATGGAAAAAGGTTTTGCCAGTCTGGCGCAGAGCCGCCCCACGGCGGTCAACCTGTTCTGGGCGCTGCAACGCATGCGCCAAGTGTGGCAGGGCATGGGCGCAGCCGCACCGGCGGTCGTGGCCGAGCGTTTGCTGGACGAGGCCCATGAAATCCATGCCGAAGACATCCGCATCAACCGCGCCATGGGCGAAGCCGGCGCGGCGCTGCTCGCCGACGGCGCGCGCGTGCTCACCCACTGCAATGCCGGCGCCTTGGCCACGGCGGGATGGGGCACGGCGCTGGGGGTGATCCGCTCGGCAGCGGAGGCGGGAAAAAAGATCTCGGTCATCGCCGACGAGACCCGCCCATTCCTGCAAGGAGCGCGCCTCACCGCCTGGGAGATGGTGCAGGAGAATATCCCGGTGACTCTGATCACCGACAACATGGCCGGCCACCTGATGGCGCACGGCGAGGTCGATGCAGTGATCGTCGGCACCGACCGGGTGGCGGCCAACGGCGATGTCGCCAACAAGATCGGCACCTACATGGTGGCGGTGCTGGCGCGCCGCCACAACATCCCATTCTACGTCGCCTGCCCGCTCTCCACCATCGATTTGAACCTCGCATCGGGAGCGGAAATCCCGATCGAGGAGCGGGCCCCGGAAGAAGTCACCGGCTTCCGTGACTGCCAATGGGCAGCGCATGGCGTCAAGGTGCGCAACCCGGCCTTCGATGTTACCCCGGCCGAACTGGTGACGGCGCTAATCACCGAGAGGGGCGTGGTGCGGGAACCCGATAGAGAAAAGATTGCAACGCTATTCCGGCAGGAATAAGTGCAGCCGACGTAGGATGTCGGTGAACCAAGGCGCCGCTGTGGGAGCGGCGCCCTCGCCGCGATTTTCGACCGCATTCGCGCCGGGGGCGGCGCTCCTACATGTTCCGCACTTTCGATTGGAATCAGCATTGTTTTTCGCGTTGTTCATAAGCGTTGACGATCTTCTGCACCAGCGGGTGGCGCACCACGTCCTCGGCCAGAAAGAAGGTGAAAGCGATGCCGCTGACCTTTTCCAGCACTTGCTGGGCATCCACCAGGCCGCTCTTCTGGCCGCGCGCTAGATCCACCTGGGTCACGTCGCCGGTAATCACGGCCTTGGCGCCGAAGCCGATGCGGGTGAGGAACATCATCATCTGCTCCGGCGTGGTGTTCTGCGCCTCGTCGAGAATGATAAAGGAATGGTTCAGGGTACGTCCGCGCATGTAGGCCAGCGGCGCGATTTCGATCGCACCGCGCTCGAACAGCTTGCCGACCTTGTCGAAGCCCATCAGGTCGTAGAGCGCGTCATACAGGGGGCGCAGATAGGGGTCCACCTTTTGGGCCAGATCGCCGGGCAAAAAGCCGAGCCGTTCGCCCGCCTCCACCGCCGGGCGCACCAGCACGATGCGCTTCACCAGATCGCGCTCGAGGGCATCCACCGCGCTGGCCACCGCAAGATAGGTCTTGCCGGTGCCGGCCGGGCCGATGCCGAAGGTGATGTCGTGCTCCTGTATCTTGCACAGATACACGTTCTGGCGCGGAGTACGGCCATGCAGGTCGCTTTTGCGCGTCATCAGCACCGGCATGGCGACGCCCTCCTGCACATCGCGGCTCGCGTTCGCCACCTCGATCAGGCCGAGCTGGACATCCTCGACAGAAAGATGGTTGCGGGAACGTTCGTAGAAATTTTTCAGCGCCTCCACGGCCAGGCGCGCCTGGCGCTGGTCTCCATGCACGGAAAAGTGCTCGCCGCGACGGGAAATGGTCACGTCGAGAGCGGTGGCGATCTGCTTCAGATTTTCATCCAGCGCGCCGCACAGGTTGGCGAGGCGGGCGTTGTCTGCGGGGGAAAAGGAAATATCGAGGGATTTTGGGGTCACGGGAGCAGCCTTATTCGAGCACGACGATCTCGCCGCGCAAAGTATGGGGGGAAACCGCGGTGATGGCGACGTTGACGAACTGCCCGATGAGGCGCGGATTGGCCTTGAAATTGGTCACCCGGTTGTTGTCGGTGCGCCCCATCAGTTCGGCGCCGTCCTTTCTGGAAATCCCTTCCACCAGGATGCGCTGCACCGAGCCGACCATTTTCCGGTTGACGATCTGCTCCTGCTCGTCGATTTTTTTCTGCAACTGCCGCAGCCGCTCCTGCTTCACTTCGAGCGGCGTGTCGTCGGCCAGCTCCGCCGCCGGCGTGCCGGGGCGCGGGCTGAAAATGAAGCTGTAGCCCATATCGAAGCCGACATCCTCGATCAGCTTCAGGGTCGCCTCGAAATCGGCGTCGGTTTCGCCGGGAAAGCCGACGATGAAATCCGAGGACAGCGAAATGTCCGGCCGCACCGCGCGCAAGCGTCGCACCAGGGACTTGTATTCGAGCGCGGTGTAGCCGCGCTTCATCGCCGCCAGCACCCGGTCAGAGCCGCTCTGAACCGGCAGGTGCAGGCCGCTGGCCAGCTTGGGCACTTCGCCGTAGACATCGATGATGCGCTGGGAAAACTCGACCGGATGGGAGGTGGTGAAGCGCAGGCGTTCGATGCCGGGCACCTCGGCCAGGTAATGCAGCAGGTCGGCTAGATCGGCGGTTTCCCCGTCGTGCATGGCGCCACGGTAAGCGTTGACGTTCTGCCCGAGCAGGGTGATTTCCTTCACCCCCTGCGCGGCCAGCTGCGCCACCTCGGCGATCACGTCGTCGAAAGGGCGGGACACTTCGTCGCCCCGCGTATAGGGCACGATGCAGTAGGTGCAGAACTTGCCGCAGCCTTCCACCACCGAGACGAATGCGGTCGCGCCATCCACCTTTGCCGCCGGCATGTGGTCGAACTTTTCGATTTCCGGGAAAGACACATCCACCTGGGGCAGCCCGCTTTTGCGCCGGGCATCGATCATCTGCGGCAGGCGGTGCAGGGTCTGCGGACCGAACACCAGATCCACGTAGGGCGCGCGGCTGACGATGGCGCTGCCTTCCTGGCTCGCCACGCAGCCGCCGACGGCAATCAGCAAATCGGGGTTGTTCTGCTTCAGGGGGCGCCACCGGCCCAGCTGGTGAAAGACCTTCTCCTGCGCCCGCTCCCGCACCGAACAGGTATTCAGCAGGATAACGTCGGCATCCTCGACGCGCAGCGTGATTTCCATGCCCTGAGAGGCATTCAGCACGTCCGCCATCTTCGCCGAGTCATACTCGTTCATCTGGCAACCGAAGGTTTTAATGAAAAGCTTTTTTGCCACGAGGATAATAGCCTAACGCCCCATCCCCGCTTCTTCTTCAGGAGTAGGTAGCCACATCCGGATCAGAAAGCCGCCCGGATCGAGCTGATAGAACACTTTGGCGCTTTGCGGCAGCGAGGTGGGAACAATGATGCGGTTGAACGTATCGTAAATACGCGCGCCGGGCGCCAGCCGGTAGATTTCTCCACCGATCTTCACTTCCGGGTAGTTCAGGCCGTTGATCTGCCCGACTTGCGCGTTTTGCGGCAAGAACCTGCCGGCATGGGCGACCAAGACGAACAACATGAGGAAAAGAAATAAAAAATGCTTCAGCATAAATACACGATAGCACACAACCAAACGGTGGTGATAATTGCTGCCAGATCGCATGAGAGGAAAGTGGTGGGATAGGTGCCATTGAATAGCATCTGTAGAGTGGCTTCTATGGCTGCTCTACGTTTTAATGATTTTAAATGTACCAACAGAAATACCAACAATTATGATTCTGTAGGTCACTTGCAACCGTCAACAGACACCCTGTTAATGCTGCGAATGATAGCCAAATCCGTACCGACTCGCAACTCCCTTACCGAATGCGTTCAGTGCGCCCGGATGTGCAAACCGCTACGCGCGTGCCAGTCTGACAGAGCGCCGAAGGCATTAACCCGCCATCGGCTTGCGGCTCTATCCACGTTGGTTCCGCTCCGTTTCCGCCGCCCCTTCACCACTGCGCGCCTAGCGATAATTCCCGCCAGGCTCTTGCGGTTCGCAGGCAGCTAGTCCGGTGACAGTCGGTCAGTTCAGCGCACCCATAACGGTTCGCGGTCTTGTCGCGCTGCGCTGGCATTTGTGGCGGTTTGTAACATAACGGCGTCTTATGCAAAGCGCCAGCGCCGGTAAAATCTCCCGCCCTTCGGGTTCGCATAAGAAGCCGTTATGTCTCGCGCCCTACGGGTAAAACCCGCCACCACGCTAAACCATCGCCCCTTTATCCCCGGTGGGGAAAGGCAGCAAAACGGGGCTGATGGTTCGCCGCCCCTTCGCTTTTTGCTGCTTGGGCGCTGCGCGTGCCTTAATATTTCCAACCCATCTAATCACTATATCCGCGCTACTGGTCATTCTTTTGTCATGCGTTATTTTTTAATCGAAGAAGCAATAATCAAAGCGCCGATAATGATAGCTACTGCGACTGGCAAAGCCGCGATAAGACCGAAGGCGGCATAAGCCAAGCCAACGAAAATCGAAATACCAATCAGATATCCGACCACTTCTTTTAAACAAAAAAGCGAAGTCAAAAAGATGATAACCGGAACAGCCGCTTTTACCTGGTAATCGTAGTAAAGCGAATAACTCAAATAAGCGAGAGCGATGCCAACGATATAACGCACCCACCAATATTCCCAAAGTCGCTCCATAGCCTTTTCCCATTCCGAAGGCTCCGCAGGGGGTTGGGCTGGCGGATACTGAAGGGCGTGTTGATGAGCTTTTGCATCGGCAGTCATTTCGGTAACGAACTCCCATTTTAGAGTTCGATAAAAAAAGAAAGCATATAGTGCTACAACCGGAAGCGCGAACAAAAAAGAAAACATTTGCGAGTCACCAAGCATCGCCGGTAAAAAAACCAAAAAAAGAACAGAAAGTAATATGAACGTGCCCCAGGCAATGCGGCGGTAACGGGCAGAAGCTGTCACAGGAACCAAATCGGTTGCATATACACGCCTTGTTTTGCGATTCCATATAGAGATGGCTGCCCATAACCCTAACAGCGAAGCAGGTGCCCAAAGCCACCCAAACGGCAGCAAGGTGCCGTCCTTATGGTTTGCAAAGAGCCAAACTAGGCAATAACCACTGCCGGCAAAAAACACTAAGAATGAATAAAAAACACGAATTGCCAGCGATACTTCTACATAAACGAAGACATTATTATTTGTTTGTTCTGAGTCAACAAGGTCAGCAGTAGTAGACATAGAATCCCCAGAAATAGAAATATTGAGTAAATTATTCTATTCCCCCTACAGTACACCCCGCCAATTTATTTGCAGTAGCTCAGTTTCCCAAGCGATCTTCGACCACTTCCCAAAAACTTGTATAGTTGTTTAGCGATGCCTTTCGTGCATCTTCATTAGGCTCTACGTCTTCGGTGCTTGTTGGGATTGGCTCCAAGATTTCTTGCTTCAGGGTGAGACTGTATGCCGCCAGCACTTCGTCACCATCCACGCCAATACCTTCGCAGAAATCACGCCATGCAGCCTGTTTGCCTTTAATCACCCCTGAAACCTGACGTATTTGTTCGAACCATTTTTCTGTCTGGTCATCATTTATTGCAAAACGTGCCATAGTCCAAACTTGTCGAATAATCGCGTCACGCATTTCAATGGCGTGCAGGTCAGCGATTTTGCTAAGGCATTCAAGACGCCAGATAAAAGCAGCGTCATGCGCCCGATAGGTTTTCTCTGGGCATGTATCAATCAGTGTCCCAGCTTCGGTATAGTCATTGCGTGCCATTGCTGCAATGGTCAGGTTTACGCGCTCGTCAGCACTTAGCCGGTCATATAGTTTTTCAAGTTTTATCATGGTTTCGCCCTTCGTGAAAGTGTACGTTCGATGGATTCGACACGCGCTTGAACATCGTGTGTTTCGATCA
>JAUYEK010000244.1 GCA_030691435.1 Sulfuricella sp.
CCCAACCCTCTCCCGCAAGCGGGCGAGGGGGCAATGGTAAAAGGCGCTTGTTTCGATTGGCTGACCGCGTGGGCACAAAAAACGTGCCCACCCTACCGGTTTTATTCCTTCGGCTTGATGCTCTTCAAACTGGATCGGGTGATCGGCACGACCTTGGCTTTGTTCGGGTCGTCGCTGAAGTGGGGCCTTTCCTCTGCGATGCCGGCTTCCTTTGCCAACTCCATTTCCCTTGCCGAGATCAGCGCGAAGCAGGCCTTGATGTCTTCGATGGTCTGCTGTGACAGGGCATGATGCATGCCGGGTTGCGGAGTGGTGTCCTTGACGACACTCGCCAGCACTTTGCGCATTACGCGCATTACGCGCTGTTCCATTGAAGTTTCATTGTCGCCGGTCATTGCTGCTCATCCTTTTTTTCGTTGCTGGAGGCGCCCTTCAGGAATTCATCGAACTCGCCCATGGAAATTTCCTCCACATGCAAATCGTTTACTGCCAAGTGCGGCGGAATGTGAAAAACACTGTCCTGTTCCATGTGTTCCCCCATGGTTTTTGCCTGTTCCAGTAAAGCGGCATCCTCCGGATTCTGGTCCTGCGGATACTGCGGCTGATCGTCGAATTCATAATCGGCCTGTTCCGGCCCTGGAACTTCGCTGTAGTCAGTTTTGAAGCGCCAGAATATTGCAGGCACCTCAATCGATAAATTGTCCCGAATAAACTTCCTGATTTGAATTTCGATAATATTGGAAAAACGCAGTTTCTTTTGCGGCGCGACCTGAATCAATACCACCGGTTGCTCGTCATAGGCAATGGTGTAGACCTTGAAATTCTCTATGCCTCGAACCTCAAGGAAATTGTAGGTAGCCTGGTTAATAGCCTTGAGCTTGTCCCGGCTGAGGGTGGCGGCTTCCTTTCCCTTTTTGAGGAACGGAAAAAAAGCTCCGACTGCCATCACGGGAGAAAATCCATGGGCGAGGTCGAACAGAGGAGCAAAATCGAATGGGTTCATTTTAGGACATTAAATCGCACGACACTCATGATGAGGAATATGGCACAAATTTTCAACCATTACCGACAACTTCATAGCCGGCATCCTGGATCGCGGTCTTGAACTGATCTGGCCCGGCTTTGGCGGGATCGAAGGAAATGGCGACCTGGCCGGTTTCGAGGACGATGTCCACACTGGCAACGCCGGGGATCGGTTCCAGCACGTTCTTGACGCTCTTCACGCAGCCCATGCAAGTCATGCCTTTGACGGCGAGGGTGATTTTTCCCATTTTATTTACTCCTTTCTGTAAAAGCCTTTGCCACAGAGCACACAGAGATCACAGAGAAAACCAGGGAGATCATCTCTCTGTGGTCTCTGTGTGCTCTGTGGCTAATAAATTCGAAAAGTTAGTTGCCCGATTTCCAGCGCTTCAGCAGCAGCGAGTTGCTGA
>JAUYEK010000250.1 GCA_030691435.1 Sulfuricella sp.
TGGCGGACAAGGGGCACGATGTCGTGAATGCCGCTGTGAACGGCATCCAGGCGATATCCCGGACGGTGAACGAATCGGAGGCAATGATCGAATCCCTCGGCCACCGCTCCGACCAGATCGGGCAGATCGTCGGGGTGATCAAGGACATCGCAGACCAGACCAACCTGCTCGCGCTGAATGCCGCCATCGAGGCGGCGCGTGCGGGCGAACAGGGGCGTGGATTTGCGGTCGTGGCGGATGAGGTGCGCAAGCTGGCCGAACGAACCACCAACGCCACGTCCGAGATATCGACCATGATCGGCGCCATTCAGTCGGAAATTTCGAGTGCGGTCACCACCATGGGAAAAGGCGGGGAGCAGGCCGAGGAAGGCGTTGCGATGGCGCATCAGGCCGACGAGGCAATCGGCCAGATCACTGCCAGCGTAAAGCGCGTGGTGGAAATGATCCAGCAGATCGCGCACGCCACCCGCGAAGAGAGCGAAATAACCGGCACGGTCGCCACCCGGATCGATCAGATTGCCCGGATGGCTTCCGAAAGCAGCGAGACGATCGGGCAAACCGCCGAGGCATGCCATGGCATCCAGGCCATGACCCATGCCCTGCAGGATGAGGTGGCCCGCTTCAGGCTCTGAACCTGAATCGGGTCGTGACATATCGCAACATGGGGATGGGTAAACGAGCGATTCAGCCTGTGGCTTTCCGGGCCGGATTGTAGGGTGCGTCTCACGCACCACAACCATTGGTGCGTGGGACGCACCCTACATAATTTGGGTTCCGGCTCCGCCGGTTTAGGTACAAACAGGAATTATGAGCAAAACCTATTCGGATTCCTCCATCCGCGTCCTGCGCGGGCTGGAGCCGGTGAAGCAGCGACCGGGGATGTATACGCGCACGGACAATCCGCTGCACATCATTACGGAAGTGGTGGACAACTCGGCCGACGAGGCCCTGGCCGGTTTCGCCAAAATCATCACGGTGCGGCTGCACGCTGACGGTTCGGTTTCGGTCACGGACGATGGCCGCGGCATTCCGGTCGGCATTCATCCCGAAGAGGGGGTGCCGACGGTCGAGGTGGTCTTTACCCGGCTGCACGCGGGCGGCAAGTTCGACAAGAAAGCCGGCGGGGCTTACCAGTTTTCCGGCGGGCTGCACGGCGTCGGTGTTTCCGTCACCAACGCGTTGTCTCTCCGGCTCGAAGTAACGGTAACGCGCGAGGGCGGCGTCCACCGCATGGCGTTTACCGGCGGCGACGTGGTCGAGCCGCTGGCGCTGGTCTGCAGCGCGGCCAAGCGCGCCTCCGGCACATCGGTCCGGGTGTGGCCGGATGCGCAGTATTTCGACAGCGCCGAGATTCCGCCGCAGCAACTGGAGCGGGTGCTGAAGGCCAAGGCGGTGCTGCTGCCCGGTGTGCGCGTCAGGCTGGAGGTCGAGGACAGGAACGGGCTGATCAAGGACGAAAAGGAGTGGGTTTACCAGGACGGGCTTTCCGATTACCTCAGGTCGCAGCTGTCTGAATACCTGATCGACGGGTTGTTCTGGAAATTCTCCAAGTACGCGCCGGCTTCGCACGACACCTTCGCCGAAGGCGAGGGGGCGGAGTGGGTGGTGGCCTGGACCGAGGACGGGCCGGTCGTGCGCGAGTCCTACGTCAACCTGATCCACACGCCGTCCGGCGGCACCCATGAAGCGGGCCTGCGCGACGGTATCTTCAACGCGGTGAAGAGCTACATCGATCATCACAGCCTGCTGCCGAAAGGCGTCAAGCTCACCGCCGACGACGTGTTCAGCCGCATCTCGTTCGTGCTTTCTACCAAGATGCTGGACCCGCAATTCCAGGGGCAGACCAAGGAACGGCTGTCGTCGCGCGATGCGCTGCGCCTGGTCACCTCCATGGTGCGCGACCCGCTCGAGCTGTGGATCAACGAACACCAGGAACAGGCGAAGAAGATCGCCGAATTCTCGATCCGGGCGGCGCAGACGCGCCAGCGCGCCGGGCAGAAGATCGAGAAGCGCAAATCCTCCGGCGTCGCCGTGCTGCCGGGCAAGCTGGCCGACTGCCAGTCCGACAACCTGGAAGAGCGCGAGCTGTTCCTGGTCGAGGGCGATTCCGCCGGCGGCTCCGCCAAGCAGGGCCGCAACAAGGACACCCAGGCCATCCTCCCCTTGCGCGGCAA
>JAUYEK010000260.1 GCA_030691435.1 Sulfuricella sp.
GATAAACCCTCTTTCATCAAGATCTATGACCCCAATCATCTGGGCGTCTCCTGCGGCTCAAGTAAAACACCAACCTTGCCCGGCTGGATCATGAGCCAGGTACCTCCCGTCGAACTGCATCAGAAATACGCCCTGCCCGCCAACCGCCAGCGCTGGTGGCAAGGTCTGTTTTCTCAGGACTAAACTCAGCGACAAAAAAGCCCCCTTGGCTTCCGCCAAGAGGGCTTTTCCAGCCTAAAACCCGAAGAGGGTTTAGGCTTCGCTACCTTCCGGCCTCTTCGCCGTTGTCGGCGCTTCTATCAGAGCCTTCATGGAGAGGCGTAAACGGCCCTTCTCGTCGGCCTCCAGCACCTTGACCTTGACAACTTGCCCCTCGGACAAATGATCGGAAACAGCGTTCACCCGTTCGTGAGCGATCTGGGAGATATGCAGCAGACCATCCTTACCCGGTAGCACGCTGACAATCGCACCGAAATCCAGCATTTTGATCACTTTACCTTCATAAGTCCGGCCAACCTCAACTTCGGCGGTCAGCTCTTCAATGCGCTTCTTGGCCAGATCACCGGCTTCCGAGCTCAGGCAGGCGATATTCACCGTACCGTCCTCGGTAATGTCGATGGTGGTGCCGGTTTCTTCGGTCAGCGCACGGATCACCGCGCCGCCCTTGCCGATCACGTCACGGATTTTTTCCGGGTTGATCTTGATGGTGATAATCCGCGGCGCATAGGCAGACATCTCTTGACGAGCATGCGGCACGGCCTCATGCATGATGCCGAGGATATGCATGCGGCCTTCTCGCGCCTGACTGAGCGCGACCTGCATGATTTCCTTGGTGATACCCAAAATCTTGATATCCATTTGCAATGCCGTGATGCCCCTATCCGTGCCTGCAACCTTGAAGTCCATGTCGCCGAGGTGATCCTCATCGCCCAGAATGTCCGTCAACACTGCAAAGCGGTTGCCATCCTTGATCAGGCCCATGGCAATGCCGGCCACATGCGCTTTCATCGGCGCACCCGCATCCATCAGCGCCAGACAGCCGCCGCAGACTGAAGCCATCGAGCTGGAGCCATTCGACTCGGTAATTTCTGAAACCACGCGCATGGTGTAGCCGAATTCTTCTGCACTGGGCAAGGCCGCCACCAAAGCACGCTTGGCCAGACGACCGTGACCGATTTCGCGGCGTTTCGGGGTGCCGACACGACCGCACTCACCTGTTGCGTAGGGAGGAAAATTGTAATGCAGCAGGAAACGATCTTTGTACTCGCCCTGCAAGGCGTCGATGGTCTGCTCATCGCGCCCGGTACCCAGCGTGGCAACAACCAGCGCCTGGGTTTCGCCGCGGGTGAACAGCACCGAGCCGTGTACGCGCGGCAGAACACCGGTGCGGATGGTGATCGGGCGAACGGTACGGGTATCGCGTCCATCAATGCGGGGCTCACCCTCGAGAATCTGGCTGCGCACGATCTTGGCTTCCAGATCCTGGAAAATACCCTTGATCTGGTTAACGCGGGCGGTGTCCATATCTTCGGTAATCAGCTCGCCCAGTACGCGATTGCGGATCGCATCGATTTTCTGGTAGCGGTCCTGCTTCTGGCGGATCTTGTAAGCTTCGTTCAGATCGGCCTGGGCCAGTTGAGCGACTTTTTCGATCAGGGCCTGATCCTTCTCCGGCGCCTTCCAATCCCATGGCGTAGCCGCCACTTCATCGGCAAGCTCATTGATCAGGTTGATCACCGCCTGCATTTCATCATGGCCGAACACCACCGCGCCCAACATCACGTCTTCAGGCAGCTCCATGGCTTCGGATTCGACCATCAGAACAGCCGAATCGGTACCTGCAACGACCAGATTCAGCTGGGAGGCTTTCAGCTCTGTCGCAGTCGGGTTCAGCACGTACTCGCCATTGACATAAGCGACACGCGCCGCGCCAATCGGGCCGTTAAAGGGGATGCCGGAAATCGCCAGGGCGGCGGAAGCGCCGATCAAGGCAGGAATATCGGAATCGATTTCGCTCTCGGAGGACATGACAGTAGCAACGATTTGCACGTCATTGTAAAAACCCTCGGGGAAAAGCGGGCGCAACGGGCGGTCGATCAAACGGGAAGTCAGGATTTCCTTCTCGGAGGGGCGACCTTCACGCTTGAAAAAGCCGCCAGGAATACGGCCAGCCGCATAGGTCCGTTCCTGGTAATCGACCGTCAGCGGAAAGAAGTCCTGGCCGGGTTTGACGTCTTTAGCGCCCACCGCCGTAACCAGTACTACCGTATCGTCCAGGCTGACCATTATGGCGCCAGACGCTTGGCGGGCAATCTCTCCGGTTTCCAGCGTCAGTGTATGACGCCCGAACGCAATACTTTTCTTGATATGGCTCAAAACGGTATCCTCTACTTAATCATCATCTTCTTTATCGAGTCAGCAGGACTTCTATACAATTTACACAGTCTCTACTCTAGCCATTGCCGAACCCATCCTTGCGGAACCCTCGCTCACTATGGAGGGCGCGAGAAAGCAGAAATTACTTACGCAAGCCAAGGCGCTCAATCAGGGTGCGATAGCGGTCAACACTGCTGCCGCGCAAGTAATCCAGCAGCTTGCGGCGCTTGCTGACCAGCTTCAGCAGACCGCGACGGGAATGGTGATCCTTGGCATGGGTCTTGAAGTGGCCGGTGAGATCGTTGATGCGCGCAGTCATAAGAGCAACCTGCACTTCGGTCGAACCGGTGTCGCCCGTTGCTTTTTGATAATCCTGCACAATTTGTGCCTTTTGGCCGCTGTTCATTGTCATTATATTCTCCAAAAAATAAAACGCGTTATTTTACCTTGTATTATGAGATATTCTCAAGTAATTCTCGCAGCCTTCTCTCACTAGCACCCACGAAAAATTCTGTTACACCGCACTCTCGACAACCAGTCTTTTGGGTGCGATCCTGCCGTCATCCGCGATCTCGCCGATACCGACAAGGCACTGACCTTCATCGTACAAAACCACTACCCCATCATGCACCTGCTTCGGCATCCAGATCGCCTGCCCTTGCCGAAAATAATAGGCGCTTTCCCGATCCAGCGTTATTTTTGGCAGCCCATCCAGCAGGCAGTCCGGCGGTAAAAGCCGCGCGTCCCTGGCTTCCATGTCCAACCCATCTAGTTGCTCCAGGGTCACCGTCTGGCCAATATCGAAACTGCCAATACGGGTGCGCCG
>JAUYEK010000261.1 GCA_030691435.1 Sulfuricella sp.
TCGGCCAACAAGGTTCTGCGCAACACCTACATGCTGCTCGGTTTGAGCATGATTCCGACGGTGATCGGCGCGATGATCGGCATCAACCTGAACTTCTCGTTCATGGCGCAAAGCCCGATCCTGGGCTTCATCCTCATGCTGGCGGTGATGTTCGGCCTGTTCTGGGGGATCAGCAAAAACCGCGACAACGGCCTCGGCGTGGTTCTGATGCTTGGACTCACCTTCTTCATGGGCCTGATGCTCGGACCCATCCTGCAAGTCGCTCTGCATCTGAAGAACGGCGCTCAGCTGGTGGGACTGGCGGCAGGCGGCACCGGCGCGATCTTCTTCGGCCTGGCAACCATCGCCACGGTGACCAAGAAGGACTTCAGCTTCATGGGCAAATTCCTGTTCATCGGGTTGCTTCTGCTGATCGTCGCCATGATCGCCAACATATTCCTGCAGATTCCGGTGATGCAGCTGACCATCTCCGCGATCGCCGTGCTGATTTTCTCCGGCTTCATCCTGTATGACGTCAGCCGCGTCGTCACCGGAGGGGAAACCAACTACATCATGGCCACCCTGGCGATTTACCTCGACATCTACAACCTGTTCGTCCACCTGTTGTCGCTTCTGATGGCGCTTACCGGCGAACGCGACTAGTTTGGTAGGGTGGGCACGTTTTTGTGCCCACGCGAAAATTGCTCCCGCTCCCCAACCCTCTCCCGCAAGCAGGCGAGGGGGCGATGGTGAAGGGCGCTTGTTTTGACTGGCTGACTGCGTGGGCACAAAAACGGTGCCCACCCTACACAACCACAGAGGGCGGACGACTGGCCGCCCTTTTTTATTTCTCGAACAGGGCGATGGATTCGACGTGCGCCGTATGCGGGAACATGTTGACCACGCCGGCGGCTTTCAGCGCATAGCCGTTGGCATGCACCAGCACTTCGGCATCGCGCGCCAGCGTGGCCGGGCTGCACGACACGTAGACGATCCGCTGCGGCCCGTCTTCCGCCAGCGCCTTGATCACTTCAAGCGCGCCGTCGCGCGGCGGGTCGATCAGCA
>JAUYEK010000275.1 GCA_030691435.1 Sulfuricella sp.
GGGCGCGGATGACAGTTCCTTCGGCGCCATGTTGAGCACCTGCTTGAACAGCGGGAATTTATCCCAGGCATCCTTGAGCCCTTTGGGCGGCTCCGGTTCCTTGAGGAAAGCCAGCAGCTTGCCCACTTCGCGCAGCGCCTCAACGCTGTCTTCGCCCATGCCCATGGCGACGCGCCTGGGAGTGCCGAACAGGTTCGCCAGCACCGGGATGGAATGACCCTTAGGTTTTTCGAACAGGATCGCCGGCCCGCCCGCTTTCAGCACGCGGTCGCAGATTTCGGTCATTTCCAGGCGGGGATCGACTTCGGCGCCGATGCGCTTGAGTTCGCCCTGTTTTTCCAGTTGCGAAATGAAGTCGCGCAGATCTTTGTATTTCATGATGGAACGGGGGGTTTTCAAAATGAACAGAGTATCGGAATGGTTTTGCTCAGGCAACTATTGCCCGGGCAGAGTGCTGGTTCGTGGTGTTGATCGCTTCTTTCCGAGTGGTTTGTCAACCGCTACAGGTGAGCCACGTTATTGAATTCACAGGTGGGAAACCACCGTACTTCATAACGGAGGCGTAGATGGGCAGTCTGAGCAATGAATCCTTTGATGAATTCCTGGATTCTCTGAAACAAGCGGGTGTGGTCATCAGCAATGAACGCGAGTTGCGCGAGCGGCTCGCGGAAGTCCAGCGCTGGCGTTTTGCTTTTGCGACGCTGGCTTCCTATGGCAGCCGGATCGGCATCCGTTTCGAAGGCCGTAGCGCCGGCGTGAACGAGGCTGAAATTCATCGTGCCTTTGCCCAGTTCCAGCTTCCGGAGAGCCTGGAAGCCGCATTTGCAGCCGGCCTCAAGGTCGGGTACTGATTCATTCTCCGCCTGCCCGTAAAGCGCATACACCAGCCGGTCGCTGCCTGTCGGTGGCGGCCGATCTCAAGGGGCGGGCCGGGCGCGCAATGCGGCCAGGGATTGCCGCAGCACGGAGAACGCAGATTTGAGGAACAGGGCGGCAATGGCGCCGCCGACGATAATATCCGGCCAGCGCGACTGGGTGAAGATGACCGCGATGCCGGCCACGATCACGCCCGTATTGGCGATCAGGTCGTTGCGCGAGCACAGCCACACCGAGCTCATGTTGAGGTTGTCGGCGCGGTGGCGATAGAGCAGCAGGAAGCACCCGGTATTGGCGGCCAGCGCCAGCAGGCCGATGATGCCGATGGTTTCGCCGTCGGGCAGGATGGGATGGAGCGTTTTGTAAACCGCCTCCGCCGCCACGCCCAGGCCGAAGGCGAGCATGATCAGGCCTTTCAGCAGAGCCGCCCGCGCCTGCCACATTTCGTCCCGGGTCAGAACATACAGGCTGAAGCCATACACCAGCGCATCGCCCAGCATGTCCGAGGCGTCCGCCAGCAGGGAAGTGGAATGCGCGGCCATGCCGGCGACGGCTTCCACCGCGAACATGACGACGTTGACGGCGAGCACGATCTTGAGCACGCGGCCATGGTTGGCGCGCATGGCATTCAGGGTGCAGGATTTGTTTTCACAGCAGCCGGTCATGAAAAATTCGTCAAGTAGTTAAGCAGGATGCCGCTGAACACTGCGGCGCCGAACCAGTTGTTGTGCAGGAACGCCTTGAAACACTGGGCGCGATCACGCTGCCTGATCAGGGTGTAGTGGTAGGAGGCGATGCCGGCAGCGGCCAGCAGTCCGGCGTAATAGGCCCAGCCCAGACCGAGTTTGAACCCGACGCCGGCGAGGATAACCAGCGTTGCGCCATAGCTCAGCATCACCGCCAGTATGTCATATTTGCCGAAGGTAATGGCCGAGGTCTTGATGCCGATACGGAGATCGTCGTCGCGGTCCACCATGGCGTACTCGGTGTCGTAGGCTATCGCCCAGAACACGTTGGCGACGAGCATCGCCCAAGCCACGGCGGGTACTGCTCCGGTCTGGGCGGCGAAGCCCATCGGGATGCCGAAGCCGAAGGCGATGCCGAGATAGGCTTGCGGGATGGCGAAGAAACGTTTGGTGAAGGGATAGCTGGCGGCGAGGAATACTGCCGCGACCGAGAGCTGGAGGGTGAGGGTGTTGAGGCGCAGGATCAGCAAGAAGGACGACAGCACCAATACCGCGAACAGCACCAGGGCTTCCTTCTTGCTTACCAGCCCGGCGGCGAGCGGTCGGTTTTTGGTGCGCTCCACATGCGGGTCGAAATCGCGGTCGGCGTAGTCGTTGATGACGCAGCCGGCCGAGCGCATCAGCACCGTGCCGAGGATGAAAACCCACAGGATGATCCAGTTTGGAGAGCCGTTCGAGGATAGCCACAGCGCCCACAGTGTCGGCCACAGCAGGAGCAGGATGCCGATCGGCTTGTCGAGCCGCATCAGTCTTTCGTATTGGGTGAGCCGTTCGGCAAGTGTCATTAACCTTAAAACCTCTTTTATCCACGGATGAACACGGATTTACACAGATACCAAAAGTAGGTGCCTCTAGGCGAAACAATGTGTTGCTGTTGTTTTGCCTTTCACCAAGAAGGTGATAACTCATTGATAATATGTGTAAATCCGTGTTAATCCGTGGCTGAACTGCTTTTTCTAAATTAACTCCAGAATGTCCGGCAAAAACACTTCCGTGACCAGGATCGGCCTGCCTTCCAGGTAAAACACCGAGCGCCGCGCCCACAGGCTGGCAGGCGGGTTCGGCAGGACGGCGCAGGCACGTCGGTACAGCGCATCGCGCCGGTTGAGTTTCTTGAAGTGCAATGGTGTGCGCCGCACGCGCGGGTTGGCAAACAGCGCCGCGCCCAGCGGTTTGCTGCCGAGCCGGCCCAGGCTTTGCCAGGTGCCGTGCAGGCTGGTGGCGGGCAGCACGCTGTGGGCGAAAACCAGCGGCGTTTCTCCGCAGTACAGAAACACGTCGCGCAACAGCGCGCGCGAGTGGTGCTTCAACCCAACCATGTGCCGCTCGGACGGCATGGCCACGCCGTACCGCTGCTGCACATGGCGAACGCTAAAGGCGGCGCAGCGCACCTGGATGCGCCGGGTGAGCGAGCCACGGTCGAGCAGCCAGGGGCGGTAGCGGGCGCAGCTTTCCGACAAACGGCTTTGCCACAAGGATTGCAAGTTCGGGATACCTCTTTAAATTCGGTGAGGGGTAAGGCGTGAGAGGTGAGGCGGAAAATCAAAAACACACCGTCGCAAGTTTAGCGCCTCACCCCTCACGTCAAGATTATACCTTCAAGTATTGCTCCGCATCTGCCAGCCAGCGCTGCAAATGCCGTTCCGCCACCCCCGGCTGTTCGGCGATGATTTTCTCGGCGGCGTGCCGTGCCGC